>NZ_BRLB01000017.1 GCF_027923465.1 Vallitalea longa | reverse complement strand
AGTGTGGCAATTCAATAGATAGAGACCTAAATGCAAGTATAAACATTAAAAATCAAGGTAAATTGTTGTTGCAATATTAAAATATTACAGGGTAGGGCTTACCCGTAGAGCTTGGTAATAATAGTAATCATTAGGTTACTACGTCCCAAGAAGCCCCCTCAAAACCGTTTTATAGGTTTAGTGGGGGAGCATGTCACATAATGTTGAAAACGTCAGAATTTATTGTTTATGAAAATGGAGGAATGATAATGGATTATATGAATAGAGAATTGCCAGTAGAAAAAAGAATTGTGGACTTATTATCACGTATGACATTAGAAGAAAAAGCAGCACAACTTGATATGATGCGTGGGGTGGAATTTGCTACAAAGCCTTCAACTATACATAATTGTAGTGTTGATAATGATACGGAATTTAATTTTGATAGAATTAGAAAAGAATTTGGTGACAGAGGTATTGGTTTTGTGCATGATACTTATTCAATACCCGCAGTGATGAATAAACTTCAACGATATTTCATTGAAGAAACAAGGTTGGGTATACCATGTATATTTACTGCAGAAGCGTTACATGGTGTGAGTGGAACAAGAGGAACAGTATTTCCAGTACCTCTTAATTTAGGAGCTACATTTGATGTGGATTTAGTTAAAAAAGTGGGAGAGGCAATAGGTAGAGAAACTCGTGCTTTAGGTATGCATGAAATATTAGCCCCAAACTTAGATATCGCAAGAGAACCACGTTGGGGAAGAGTTGAAGAAACTTTTGGGGAAGATACTTATCTTTCTTCAAGAATGGGAGTTGCTATGATTACAGGTGAGCAAAAAGGCGATGTAAGCCGAGATGATGCTGTAGTTTCGGAGCCAAAACATTATTGCGTACATGGTATCCCAGAAGGTGGTACTAACTGTTCACCAGCAAGAGTTGGACATAGAGAAGTACATAGTGTATATCTTCCAGTATTTGAAGCTGGTATTAAAGAAGGTGGAGCATATAATGTAATGGCAAGTTATAATTCCATTGATGGTGATGTAATGATGTGTTCAAAATATTATTTGAATGATATATTAAAAGAACAACTAGAAATAAAAGGATACTCTCGTTCGGATTGGGCAGGAATCGGTGAAATAAAAAATAGGCATCACTTAGTTAAAGATGACAAAGATGCTATAAAGATGGCAATAGCAAATGGGTTAGACGTTCAAGGTTGTGATTATCCAAATGAATTTTTTGAAACAACTTTAGTAGAATTAGTAAATGAAGGAAAACTGGATATTGAAAGAATTAATGATGCAGTGAAACGTGTTTTAAGAGTAAAATTTGATTTAGGTTTATTTGAGAATCCTTACACAAATGAGGAACGATACAAAGAAATAATACGTTGTGATGAGCATAGAGATATTTCTTTAAATGTAGCTCGTGAATCAATAACATTACTTAAAAATGATGGAGTATTACCTATTGGCAAAGAATGTAAATCAATTGCATTAATAGGTCCATCTTCTGCATCACAAAAAATAGGAGGTTATTCTTCTCTTCCTACTGGTTATAAGGTTTTATCAGTATATGATGAACTTAAAAAAGCAGTTGGAGAAGATGTTATAGTTCGTCAATGTGATGGGTGTGCTATAACTAAAGGAAAGAAAACTCAGCGAATTGTTGATGGTCAACCTCATTTATATTCTGAAGGAGAAGATGAAATAATTGATACAGTTGAAGAAGCAATAGAAATCGCTAGTAAATGTGATTTCATAATAATGGTAGGTGGAGATAATACAATAACCAGTGGTGAGGGCCGTGACCGTTGCGAGTTGACTTTACATGGTAGACAAAGAGAGTTAATTCAAAAGCTTTCAGAATTAGGTAAACCTCTAGTGTTAATATTAGAAAATGGTAAACCTGTTGATCTATCTATAGAAAAAGATATTTGTAACGCAATTATGGTAACATGGTTTGGTGGAGAGCTTGGTGCACAAGCAATTGTGGAAGCTGTATTGGGTAAAATAAATCCAGCAGGTAGATTGCCTATATCTTTTCCACAAAGCACAAGTCGTATACCTTGTTATTATTCTATGCTTCCAGGTGGAGCGACTGTATTTTTAGAAGGAGATAAATCAGCCTTATATCCTTTTGGTTTTGGATTGTCGTATACAACATTTAATTATTCAGATATGACTGTTAGTAATATTGATAAAAAAGAATGTACAGCAACTATTTCAGTTAAAGTTAAAAATACTGGTAATATGAAAGGTGATGAAGTTGTTCAGCTTTATATTGATGATGTTGAGAGTACTGTTGTAACGCCGCCAATGTTATTGAAAGGATTTAAACGAATTTCATTAGATGTTGGTGAATCAAAGAAAGTTTCATTTAAATTGAATTATGATTCATTTAAGTTGATGAACCTAAAATATGAATGGGTAGTTGAATCAGGTGATTTCCGTATTTTAATAGGTTCTGCATCAAATGATATTCTTTGTGAAACTACAATAACTTTATAAATTAATTTAAGAGGTAATATAAATTAAATTGATTGAAAATGATTAAAGGTTATGATGATAGTAAATAAAGGAATATAGTATAAAAAATAGTTTCCTAGATATTTTGTTTATTCTAGGGAACTATTTTTATATATTTTATAGAGCCTTTTTTACATTCTTTTTGCAAGATATAAGCTATACCAGTCTAACATTTAACTTTAAAAATAAAAGCTTCTTCCCTTAATAAAATCTTCTGATTTTCTATTCTTATATAATCATCAGTAACAAGGTTTTTATAATCTCCGTCCTTAATAGCAGGGATAGGCAAATAATTATTATCATTAATTGATAAGTCCAGTATACCTGTTTTACTTTCAACATTAAATATTCCATAAAGAACTTCAGTTGAAGTAGCATAAGTAGCAAAAATAACTCCTTCAACGTTTGGTTTATGAATCATATATCTGCCTGCAGCGAAGATAGCTTCTTTTTTTAGCTGTGATAGGCGTTGTATAAGAGATATAAAAGGCTTATCTACTTTAGACCAATTGATAGGGTCTTTATCAAATAATGAGGGTTGTTTAGTTGCTTTAACTTCTTGACCAGAATATAATAGAGCAGCACCTTTTTCAAAAAACATGAATGAAGTCCAAGTAGCTAGTAATGAATCATTTGGTATCAATTTCTTTGCTCTAGGAATATCATGATTTTCAAGATATCTTAGTTTCACATAATTATCAGGATAAATTGCTTCTTGTAATCTTTTTCGTGCCAAAAAGTAATCTAGAGTGCATTTGCCACGTAGATAGTTTGACATTTCTCCGTATGTGTCATAGTCATAACAGATATCAAAGACTTGATAGGTTTCAGAATCTGAAGCCATAGGAATACCCGCATTTCTAACACTTTCTAAAAAGTGAGGTTCAACAGTTTCTGCAAGGAGTATTATATCGGGATTAATCTCTTCTAATTGCATACGTGCTTCAGCCCAAAATTCCATAGGTACAATAGGTGCAACATCACATCTGAATCCATCGACACCTAATGAAGCCCATTTTTTTAAAGCATCAATTTGTGATTGCCAAAGATCATGATTATTATAATCCAAATCAATAATATCTGACCAATCAGCAATCTTGTTACCATAATTACCTTCTTTTGTTTTATAGTAATAATCTGGATGTTCCATTTTATAGACGTTATCATGAGATGTATGGTTATATACAACATCAATCATAACATCCATTTCCATAGTATGTATAGTTTCTATAAGGTTTTTGAAGTCTTCTTCTGTTCCATATTCAGAATTTATCTTGGTATAGTCACTGATTGAGTAAGGACAACCTAGAGTTCCTTTTTTATTTAATCGACCAATAGGATGTATTGGCATAAACCAGATTATATCTACTCCCAAATTTTTAATACGTAGTAAATCACTAATAATGCCTTTAAAAGTACCAGATTTAGTGTGATTTCTTACATATACTTCGTAAATAGTTTTATTTTTTAGAGTTGCAGGACTATTTTTAGCCATAATAAACCTCCTAACAAGTAATTGGATAAATTTTATTAAATATTTTGGTTAATCGATTAATTTGGATATTTATATTAAAACATAAAACATATAAAAAGTAAATATTTAATTAAAGTTAACCGATTATATTTTTTATTGACTTTTTTAATATTGTGGTGTTAAACTATAAATGATGTTATAACTGAAAGTTTTTTGCGATATATAATCAAACTTTCTGATTATAATAAATATCAAGGAGGGTTTTTGATGAGAAAATTATTTTGTATTATTATGGTTTTAACGTTGATGATGTCATTGGTAGGGTGTAAAAAGGTTGTTACTGCAAAGTTTGAAGATGACCTGAAGTGGGATGAGAAATCTCAATCATATGCTATGGAAAAAGATGCGAAGTTGATGTTGTGGACGGATAATGATGAATTTGCTGAACAAGTTATTAAATTATGGAATGAAAAATATCCAGACGTTACATTAGAATATGAGAATGTAGATTCAAATGATGGTGCAAAAAAAATGAAACTTGATGGTCCAGCAGGTCTTGGAGCTGATGTTTTTTATATGCCGCACAACAGTGTGGTTGATGCTAGAGAATCGGGTATATTATATAAATTCCCTGAGCGTGTAAAACAATGGGTTATGAATAATATACAGGAATCAGCATATGAAGTAACCATGTATGAAGATGATATGTATGCCATCCCATCATCAATAGAAAATATAGCATTAGTATATAATAAACAATTATTGAAAGCACTTCCTGCTTTGCCAACAACGATTGAAACCAGTGCTTCCAATTTATTGGAGCAGGTTGAGAATGAAGAGATTTATATTGAAGAACTATTGGAAGGTGTTGCTTCATGGGGAAACAATTATTCAGGAGCTGGAATAGAAGTTCCATTTAAGCAAGATCGTTTCTATAAAGGAGATGGTGAAGAAATAAGTGATTCAGAGGATATACATACTATTCTGGCATGGCAGCTCTATGATGCGTATCATAACTATCCATTTCTAACTCGTGATGGATATCGTGTATTCGGTAGTGATAATAATAATCCAGACATGTTTGACATAGATAAACCAGAGGTCAGATCTTCCATTGAAGCTGTAACTGGTGATTGGTATGGAAATAAGGATGAATCGAAACTATTTCCAGGACTGGCTACATTAGAAGATATGGGATGAGACCAAGCTCCTTCACGATTCCAGAAAGGTCAAGTGGCAATGACGATAACAGGTCCTTGGGTGATGCAAGATATTATAAAGAATTGGGACCTGTGGATACAAGAAGGGAAATTTGGTCTTACTGCTGATAGTAAACCTTCAGATATCTTTGGAGCAATAGCCCTACCAAAGTTCAGCAATGGCAATAACCCTATAACTTTTTCAGGTGTTCAAGTTACAGGTATGAATATATATACTGACTATCCTAATGCAGCAATTAACTTAATCAACTTTTTGGCAAGCGATGATGTCATGAAAGTAGTTTACGGGACATTAGGTAAAATCCCAGCTGTAAAAGACTCTTCTAAGATACCTGGACTCAGTGAAGATTCCATTTCTAATGGTTTCCTGGAACAAGCGGTTTATTCCCATGCTATGCCTGTCATCCAAGAAGGTAACTATATGTGGGATCCTCTTCGTGATGTTTGGACAAATATTTTTGTAGAAAAAATGTCAATTGAAGAAGCTCAGGCTAAGTCTTTGAGTGATTATCAACGTATACTTGAGGATGCTGGTAAATAGATGATCTTGCTTGTTGATAGGAGGTAAATATGAAAACAGATACAAATAACTTGGATAAAAAAAGTTACTCCATATGGCAAAAGTTATTTGGTAAAAGAATGACTAAATCGGGAATGCTGTCTATATTTATTATGGGTGCAGGGCAGCTTAGAAATAAACAAAAAGGGAAAGCTCTATGCTTCTTTCTGATACAGCTAGTCTATGTTTTAATTGAAATTTTAACAAGTTCTTTGGTTAGTGGTGGATTGCCTAATCAACCTAAAGCTTGGGGGTATGGATTTTTTAGAAAAGGTTTGTGGGGATTCTTTACACTAGGAGAGACAACTGGTGGCAGATTTAGAGATAACTCTCCTGTATTGATGATTGAAGGTTTGATTGTGATTTTACTATTAGGTATATTGATATTCTTTTGGATAATCAATATCAGAGATGCAAATCAAATAGCCATCGAATATGAAAAATCGGGACAAATAAAATCTTCGAAAGAATATTTTAAACATGTGTTCGAGACAAGTTTCGCATATGTAGTTAGTGCTCCATCATTAGTGCTGTTGCTTTTGATTTCTATCATGCCTATTTTATTTGCTTTCTTTACAGCATTCACTAACTATGATGCTTATCACAATCCGCCAGCGGATTTGATAGATTGGGTTGGATTTGGTAATTTCATGAAGGTAATACAGCTTCCAGGATGGAGGACTACCTTTATAGGAGTTGCCGTATGGACATTGGTATGGGCTGTAATCGCAACATTTACAACGTTTTTTGGAGGATTATTTCTTGCATTGGTTGTTAATAATCATAGGGTACGTTTTAAAAAGATATGGAGGACTATTTTAATATTGCCATGGGCGATTCCTGGTATGGTATCTTTACTTGTTTTTAAAAATTTCTTTAACCAGACTTATGGTCCTCTAAATAGAATGCTGGGCATGAATATTCCTTGGCTCAATAATCCAACTCTTGCAAAGTTTACACTTATAGCAGTTAACTTTTGGCTGGGGGTACCTTATTTTATGATGCTGATGACAGGGATACTAACAAGTTTTGATAAAACTATTTATGAGGCGGCTAGAGTTGATGGAGCCAATAAAAATCAAATATTCTGGCATGTCACATTTCCGATTCTCTTAAGTCAGGTTATGCCATTGCTTATTATGTCATTCGCTGGTAATTTCAATAATTTCGGAGCAGTGTTCTTCTTGACAAATGGCAGTCCAAGAAATATAGCTTATGAATATGCGGGGCATACAGATATATTGATTACATGGATATATAAAATGACAAAAGATTTCAAGATGTACAATATGGCATCCATCATGTCTATTCTTATATTTCTATTAATCGGGGGTATATCAACTTGGAACTTCATGCATACAGATGCTTTTAAGGAGGATTGAGTAGATGACTGTATTAACCAATAGAAAAAAGAATAATAAGACATTTGTTGATTATGTAAAAGAGGTTTTAGCATATATAGGCATATATTCTGTGTTGCTGATTTTTGCATTTGTTATACTTTATCCAGTTATCTGGATTGTAGGATCTTCATTTACTAAAGGTTCATCACTTGCAACTGCTAGTGCAATTCCAAGAAATCCTTCCTTAAGTAATTATATTAGATTATTTGAAGAAACAAAGTACAAACAATGGTATCTCAATACGCTAACAATTGCAGTAATAAATATGGCTGTATCAGTTGTGCTTACTGGGACAATGGGATATGTGTTCGCCAGATTGAAATTTGCAGGCAAGAAATTTGGGCTGTTATCAATACTTATTCTGCAGATGTTTCCATCTTTCATGGGGATGATAGCAATATATGTACTATTTTTGAATTTTGGATTGTTAGACCAACCATTGGCACTTGTTCTCATATATGCCACTGGTCAGATACCTTATAATACATGGCTTGTTAAAGGTTATTTGAAGAATGTACCTATATCTCTTGACGAAGCAGCATATATTGATGGGGCAACCAAATATCAGACATTCAAGAGAATCATACTGCCATTAATGTCTCCTATATTAACTTTCGTTGCGGTAACTCAATTCATGGCACCTTGGTTTGATTTTATTTTACCTAGCTTTTTGATATCTTCAGATGAAAAGAAAACCTTGGCAGTGGGATTATACGAACTTATTAATGGTCAGGCAAACAATAATTTTACCATGTTTGCTGCAGGTTCAGTTATTGTGGCAGCACCAGTAGCATTATTATATTTATTCTTACAGAAATATCTTGTTGAGGGACTATCAGCAGGAGCTAACAAGGGTTAAAAACAACAGCTGTTGTATGCAATTAACGATTGTATACAGCAACTTATTATATATAGAGATAGATTATCAAGTATTCATATATTAAGATGGCATAGGTATACCGATTAACTATTGCTATAGAGTATGTAAAACGTTATAATAAGAAATATCTAAGATAAAGGTGATGAATGGCAATGGCAAAGATAACAATGAGAGATGTGGCAAAGTATGCAGGTGTTTCTGTAGCAACAGTCTCCAATGTATTGAACCACAATGATCATAAAACAACAGAAGCAACGAGAAATAAAGTATTTTCAGCTGTCAATAAACTGAATTATAAAATGGATATGACAGCAAGAACTTTGTCAAAAGGGAAATCTAATCTTATTGGGATTTTTATGCCTCAAGTTTACGAGAATAATATGCCTGGCACTATATTAAAAGAGAATCCCTATTATAGTGAAATTATCAGTGGGATAGAATATAGTGCTCGAATGTTGGGTTATGATATTTTGATTGCATGTATTGGTTCTGCGGAACAAGCCATTGAATTAACCGATAAAAGAATGCTAGATGGTATTGCTATACTGGGTGGTTATGAAGAGGTTTTCTGGGATAAAGTCTATACTCTTGAAGTTCCTATTGTAACTATAGACTCTTATAATCATGAAAGGAAAGGGGTAATAAATGTAGGTATCGATGATGAATTTGGGGCATATCTTGCTACAAAACATTTATTATCTCTTGGTCATACTAATATTGCAATAGGTACAGCAATACTTGATTATTCTCCAGTTAATCAACAACGATATAAAGGGTTTATCAGTGCTATAACACAAGAAGGGATAGATATTAAAGACTGTCTTGTCATTGAAGAAGAGGTATCTATTAAAGGTGGAATCAATGTTGGATATCGTCTTATAAAAGACCATAAAGATGTTACAGCCATATTTATTGTAGCAGATATCATGGCTTATGGTTTAATGAAGACTTTACACCAATTCGGTAAGAATGTACCTGATGATATTTCTATTATTGGATTTGATGATTTAAGTTTTTCTAATTATACAATTCCCGCATTGACTACAGTTAGACAAGATATATATACTAAAGGGATAGAAATATCCAAGTTGCTGATAGGACGTATTGAGGGGAATATGGAATTGTCAGATTCAATAGTTATGCCGGTTTCTGTAGTAATTAGGGAAACTACTAAGCAAAAAAAGTAAAGAAATAGAATAATGATTTTATGAATCAACAACATTGGTGGAACAAGGGAGATAAAAAATGACAACTAAATTAATTATTATAGAGGGCTTACCAGGGGCGGGAAAATCGACTACAGCTCAAGTGGTATACGACATTCTTAAAGACAAAGGATTTAATGTAGAGATTTATTGTGAAGGGAATTATAATCATCCAGCAGATTTTGATGGAGTAGCTTATTTTGATAATGAGAACTTTAATATATTGCAACAAGTTCATTCAGGAAGCATAGATATATTGAATAAGATAAAAATCAAATATCATAATGGTTACCTGATTCCATATAGAAAGGCTATTGAAGAACAAAAAATAACATATGAAGACGAAATAATTAATGATATTATTAAGAATGATATATATGAATTGCCTATAGATGTTCATACAGAATTGATATTAAGTAAATGGAATGATTTTGTCAATAATTATGGTAAGAATGATAAGGTCGTTATATTTGAGTGTTGTTTCATTCAGAATCCAGTAACAGTTAGTATGATTAGAAATAATACTCCTAAAGATGTTACTATGAATTATATCAATAGTTTAGCTGAGAAAATTACTCCATTAAATCCTATGTTAATATATGTAGAACAGAAGGATATTAAAACATCTTTTAATAGAGTTGTAAATGAAAGGTCAAAAGAATGGTTTGAAGGATTTTTGAATTATTATACAAACCAAGGCTATGGTTTAGCTAACAATTTAAAGGAGTTAGATGGAGTTATACAAGTTCTTGAAGCAAGAAGTAGACTTGAAAGAGATGTTTATGATTCACTTGAACTGATTAAGTATAAAATTGATAATTCTGAATTTAACAATAATTTACTCAAAGAAAGAATTAATTCAATTATAGAATCTGAATTATAATTTATAACTTTCAATATAAAAATCATCAGTAATTTCTGCTATGACATGAGATAGATAAATAGCAAGTAGAATCAAGCAGTAATCTTTCTGTTTCTTTATAATAAATGTAGGGCGATTGAAATGAGGTGAATAGACGAATGTACGAGTGGCAGAAACAAATTCAAATAATCGTTGATGAAATTGACAGATGTATAAAAAATTATAATGGCCATGCCTTGACACTACAATTTCTTTCTCGCAGGCTGGGTTATTCAGAATTTTATACAACAAGAAAATTCAAAGAAATATCGGGTATGCAATTTAGGGATTATCTACGGAATAGAAAATTAGCCTTTGCTCTAAAAGAAGTTCGGGATAGTGAAAAAAGTCTTTTGGATATTGCTTTTGATTATGGTTATTCATCACATGAAGCTTTTACTAGAGCTTTTAAGGGAACATATGGTGTAACTCCAAGTGAATACCGAAAAAAACCTAGGCCTGTCGTTCTTCGTACAAAAATAAACCCTTTTGACCGCTACTTTTTAGGATTGGGAGAGATTGGGATGATGAAATCTACAGAAGATGTTAAAATTTATTTTGTAACTATACCCGCACACAAATTTTTGCACATTAAAAACTATGAGAGTAATGGGTATTGGGATTTTTGGCAAAAGCAAAGTCTTATACCAGGACAGGACTGCGAAACGATTTGCGGTTTACTCGATAGTATCAAGGGCAAATTGGATGACGATGGTGGAAGCGAATCTAACTGCGGCGGCGGTCAGATTATGGCGTATATTAATGATCCAGACGGTAGACTCTGCGATTGGGGTATTCCACGTATAGAGTGTTATGGTGTACGACTTCCTTTTGATTATAAAGGAGAAGTACCACCACAAATGCTTATGATTGATGTTCCCAAAGCTGAGTATATTGTTTTTGAACATGGACCATTCGATTATGAGCAGGAAAATCGTAGTGTGGAGGAAAAGATTGAAAAGGCAATGGCAACTTTTGATTTTACAGGCACTGATTACTGCTTTGATACTTCCCCAGGTAGAATAATTTATTTTTATTTTGATTCAGAACGATATTTTAAGTATATAAGACCAGTGAGGAAGTAGATGGGAATCTTATTGGTAAATAGATGAATAAAAACTGTAAAAAAGAACTGTTACATTAGTAAATCTAATTGCTAATGTAACAGTTTCTTTTAAATAATTTATATGGGTCGATTTAATTTATTTTAAGAAGTGATTATCTATATTATCAAAAATAACGAAATTGACAAAAAATGCTTTATAGACTAGGATAAAATGGATATAAAAGTGTTCTATATAGGAGGTTCCTGTTGTGAAAAATAATTATTCGGAACAAAAAATTAAAAAAGTTCATTTTAGAAAAGGACAAAATTTCTATATTAATCGCAATTTAGAATCAGTAAAATCCCATTATCATTTACATGATGGCATTGAAATTGCTTATGTAGTAGAAGGAACAGGTTTCCACAGAATAAATGATCAACTAATTGAAGTGACTAAAGGAGACTTGTTTATTATTAATAGTCATACACCTCATGAATTTTGTTATAACAAAAAGGTAAAATATAGTCCACTAATTATATATAACTGTCTCTTTAAAGATAACTTTATTGATGATAAATTAAATGGTAAAAACAATTTAAGTTATTTTAGGAATAATTATCTATTAAAAGAGCTTTTTCCAGATAATCACCCTAATGAAATTATTAGAGTGGCAGAAGATGGTAATTCAAATATTGAAGAAATATTTGATAAAATGTTAAGAGAATATTTAACAGGTGAACCGGGGTATGTACAAATGCTAAGGGTTTATATTGTTGAATTGTTAGTTATAATATTTCGTTTATATAAATATAAAGAGGAACCTAAAAATTATGTTGATGAGAAAAATAAAAATATAATTTCAAGAGTTATTAACTATATTGAAATTAATTATAGTTGCCATATTACATTAACCAATATGGCTAAAACCTATGGTTATACTCCTGATTATTTTTCAAAATTATTCAAGAAAACGGTTGGTATATCTTTGATAAACTATGTTCAAAAAATAAGAATAAAGGAGGCTTGTAAATTATTAAAAAGTCCAAATGATTATAAAGTAATTGAAATAGCCAATAAAGTAGGCTATAAAGATATTAAATTTTTTAATTATATATTTAAAAAAATAGTTGGTATGACGCCAAGTAAATATAGAAAAAAATAAAAAAACTGTAACAAACAAAAATATTTTATCTGGAAAATTTAAAACTTGATAAAATGTTTTTCTTTTTTTAAACAGTCTTTTAATAATATCGCATAAACTATACAAATTGTATTTGATATATAAATACCCCCCTAAAAATAGCTGAATCAACCTAGAAAAAAATTGGAAATAATACTAAAATAACTAAATATGCTAGTGGAACAAAATAAGAAGCACAAATAGGAGAAAAAATATGAAATGTATAGATCTTAAATGTGAATACCAAAGAAATCCAATTGGAATTGATGTGAAGAAGCCACGTTTTTCATGGGAGATAGTATCGAAAAAAAAGAATGTTATTCAAAGAGCTTATCAAATACAATGTTCTAATAATGAAAATTTTGAAGAAAGATATTTGATATGGGACACAGGTCTAGTTAGTTCAAATCAATCAAATCAAATTGTTTATAAAGGAGTAGAATTATCAGCTTTTGATCGAGTATATTGGCGTGTAATGGTTGAAACTAATGAGGGTGCATCAGCATTTAGTGATGTAGCATATTTTGAAATGGGATTTTTAGATACCCAGTGGTTGGGTAAATGGATAACATCAGATGTGAAATTTCATGCAAATGAACAATGCCCAATTTTAAAAAAGAATATTGTTCTAACTGATACACCAACGTCAGCAAGAATGTATATAACTTCTTTGGGAATGTATCAATCAGCAATTAATAATAATAAAGTTAACCAAGATCTTTTAGCGCCTGGTTGGACATCATATAACCATCACTTACAATATCAAACATATGATATTAAAGATATGCTTGTAAAAGGTGAAAATGAGATTGCCATTACTCTAGGTAGTGGGTGGTATATGGGAAGAATAGGATTTAAAAAAGATGGAAGACCGGAGAATCGATATGGTGACACAGTTGCTATGTTAGCACAGATTGAAGTAAAGTATGCAGATGGACAGTCACAGATTATTGCTACAGATGCATCATGGAAAAGTGATCAAAGCGCTATTCTTTTCTCAGGAATATACGATGGCGAGTATTATGATGCTAGAAAAGAGAGTACTAAAAACTATGATGAATTATCATGGGTAAGAGTATATAAACCTGAAAATCAATTTGATATAGTAGGGCAAGTAACTCCAGGGGTTCGAGTAATTGATGAAATTTCCCCAATAGAGCTTATTACAACACCTAATGGGGACAAAGTCCTTGATTTTGGTCAAAATATGGTAGGAGGGGTTAAAGTAAGTGCCCAAGGTAATAAAGGAGATAGAATTTACTTAAAGCATGGGGAAATAATGCTCAATAATGAGTTCTATAATATTAATATGCGTAGTGCGAAAACAGAAGTACTATATACATTAAAGGGTGAAGGTGTTGAAACATTTGAACCTCATTTTACTTTTTTTGGCTTTAGATATGTAAAAATAGAAGAATATCCTGGTGATATTGATATTAATCAATTTAAAGGTATAGTTATTAGTTCAGATATTGAATATAATGGCATGTTTTCCTGTTCTAATGACAAGGTAAATAAGTTATATGAAAATATTGTATGGGGACAAAAGGGTAACTTTGTTGATGTTCCAACTGACTGTCCTCAACGAGATGAAAGACTGGGATGGACAGCAGATACTCAGGTATTTGCAGCTACAGCTTGTTATAATGCTATGTCAGTCACATTCTATGATAAGTGGTTAAAAGATGTGATATTTGATCAATTACCCAATGGAGCTGTTCCTTTTGTTGTTCCGGATGTTATGAGAAATTCAGGAACTTGTAGTGCATGGGGAGATGCTGCAACTATAGTTCCTTATACTCTGTATCGTTTTTACAAAGATCAAACAATATTAGAACGACAGTACGATAGCATGAAAAAATGGGTTGAGTACATTAGGGCTCAGGGTGAAACAGAAACCTTATGGAATACAGGGTTCCAATTTAATGATTGGTTAGCAAAAGATGGTTATGGTTTGTCTACCAGACATGGTGCAACACCAAAAGATTTGATTGCGACTGCGATGTTTTATTATTCAACAACTATATTGGTAAAATCAGCTCAGATATTAGGATATTCTGATGATATTGAAGAATATACTGATTTAGCAGAGCGGATTAAACAAACATTTAATTATGAATTTGTCACAGAGTCAGGTAGAGTTTCGGGGGAAACACAAACAGCTTATACTTTGGCGTTACATTTTCATTTGTTAGATGAAAAAAATGTTAAAATAGCAGCAAAGCATTTAGTAGAGTTAGTTAGAAGAGAAGAACACCGTATAACAACAGGATTTGTAGGAACACCTTACATAGCTCATGTATTAAGTAAGAATGGTTATAATGAAGATGCCTATCGTATGTTACTTAATGAAGAATGTCCAGGGTGGCTGTATCAAATAAATATGGGAGCAACTACAATATGGGAAAGATGGGATAGTTTGTTGCCAGATGGATCTATTAATCCTGGTACAATGAACTCATTTAATCATTATGCATATGGTTCTATTGCTCAATGGCTATTTGAAGTTGTTCTAGGTATTACGCCAAACAGTGGATTTCAAACATTTAATATTGCACCAAAACCTAATAGATTATTAAGTTTTGCCAAAGGTGGCATTAATACATTATATGGTCGTATAGAATCAATGTGGGAAATTAATGAAGAAACTATAACTGTGTCATTAGCCATACCATGTAACACAACTGCAAAAGTTTATCTACCAGGAATTTGTGAGCAGGATTTGGATGAGACTGTTAAATATGAAATTGAAAATAATGAGTTAGTGATTACTTTAGGTTCGGGTAATTACGTTTTTACTTATTCAAGTAATGGACTAGAGTAGGAGAAAATTATGAATGATATTAATAATATAAGTAAGAATCATATATTTCCATTCTTATGGGTTCATGGTGAAGATGAACCTACTCTAAGAAATAGAATGGAGAAGATTATAGAATCAGGAATTAAAGGTGTTTGCGTGGAATCACGCATCCATCCTGATTTTATGGCAGAAAAATGGTGGAAAGATATGGATATTATCATGGAGATTGCTCGTGAAAATTCCATTAAGGTATGGGTTCTTGATGACATAAGATTTCCTACTGGAAGACTTGCAGGAAAATTATTAAGTGATTTTCCACAACATAGAAAGTGGTTTATAAGAAAAGAAATTATATCTGCTGTTGGAGAACAAAAGGGTGCATCATTTTTAGTAGGGGACTTACTAAAGGACGATGAAGATGAGATAGTAGCAGTGGTTGCAGCAAAAAGAGAGAACAAAGCATTTGAAGTGAGTGATTGTATTGAAGTTACCAGTAATATTGTAGATGGTATTCTATATTGGGATGTACCACAAGGTTATTGGTATGTGTTTGTATTTGTAATGACAAGAGAAAATGGTGAAGAACAAACACATATGAATATGATTTCAAAAGAAGCTACAAGAGCTCTTATAGATATTGTTTATGAACCACATTATAAGCACTATAAAGAAGATTTTGGAACGACATTTGCTGGCTTTTTTTCTGATGAACCTCAGTTTAGAAATGTTTTGGATGGTGATGGTAGTATTGGTAGATTTGATGTTGCATTGCCGTGGGATGTAGGACTTCTTGATGAATTATCAACGGAAGCAGGAGAATCTTTTGCAGTTTTACTTCCTGGTTTGTGGGTAGATGCTGGTAACAATACTGCGAAAGCACGTTATCACTATATGAATCACGTTTCATCATTATATGGCAATAACTTTGCAATGCAGATTGGTCAGTGGTGTAGAGAAAGAGGCATTGATTATGTTGGACATGTAATTGAGGATAACGATATACATACACAGCTTGGTCGTGGGACAGGACATTTTTTTCGAGCATTATGGGGACAGGATATGTCAGGTATTGATGTTGTTTTACAACAAATTATACCAGGATATCAAGAGTTTAATTACTATATCGGATTTAAAGGAAATCTTTCAGGAGAGAAAGATGGAACATTTTATCATTACGCACTAGGTAAACTAGGTGCTTCTCTTGCGCATATTGATGAAAAGAAAAAAGGACGTGCAATGTGTGAAGTCTATGGTGCATATGGTTGGAGTGAGGGTATAAAGCTCATGAAGTGGATTACAGATCATATGCTTGTTAGGGGAATTAATTATTTTGTTCCTCATGCATTTACAGCAAAAGGATTTCCAGATAGAGATTGTCCGCCTCATTTTTATGCAGAAGGTAAAAATCCACAATATCGTTACTTTCATATCTTAATGACATACATGAATCAGGTTTCAGAACTATTAAGTGATGGGACACATATTGCTTCTGCTGCCATTATTTATCATGCAGAATCCAGCTGGAGTGGAGATGCAATGAAGTTTACAGATCCTTTAAGAGCTTTAATGGAAAATCAGATTGATGCAGATATTGTTCCAATTGATTTGTTTGAAAAAGGAGAGTTTAAAGTCCAAGCTAATGAACTAATAATAAATAAAGAAGCTTATAAATGTCTTATTATTCCATATGCTAAGTTTATGCCCGAACAGATGGTTACAAGTATTTGTCAGTTAGCTTGTAAAGGACTTCCAATTATATTTATCTCAGATTTTCCAGAAGAAACTTGTCAAGGTGAAAAGATTAATGCAAATATGTTCGAGCAGTACGATAATATTATAGTGATACCATTAGAACAGTTAGTAGACTTTATGTATAATAATGATTATTATGATTTAAAGTTACAAAAACCATATAAGTTTTTACGTAGCTATCATTATAAAAAGAATAATAAAAACATCTATATGTTTTTTAATGAAAGTATTCATGAAACAGTTAAAACACAAGTGGATATTGGAATGGATGTTTACATGTATAATTATAGATATAGACCATTGGAATATCAAAACTATTATGAGGAAAATGGGCATATCTTGCAGGTGGAACTTAAGCCTTATGAATCCGCTATTTTCATTAATAGCAAAGAAAATACAGAGAGCCTTTTAGTACGTCATGAGCCCGGTGATTGTAAGCGAATAATCAGTGGGAATTGGAAGGTATCACTATCTAGTGTAGATAGATATCCTAAGTTTACCTATTTTAAAGAAATATCAAAATTAACAAGCTTAAGTGCTCCCGATTTATTACCACATTTTGTTGGTACAGTTAGATATATAATTGAGTTTGATTATAAACAAGAACAAAAAGTACATTTTATTGATTTGGGTGAGGTGTATGAAACAGCACAGGTTTGGTTAAATGATATTGACCTTGGGATTAGTATCTGCCCACCATATCAATTCCAGCTTAAAGGTGCTTTGAAGAAAGGGAAAAATATACTTTGTGTTGAAGTAACAAATACACTTGCAAAGCAAATACATGATAGGTTCTCAATATATGCAATGCAAGAACCAACAGGACTTTTGGGAGATGTAGTTTTAGAGTAAAAAAGGACTTAATGGGTGTAAAGATAGTAGAGTCCTAAATAATAGTAGTTATGAGAAATTATAATAAATTTAGGAGAAAATTCATGAATAACTTAAAAAATGCAAAGTGGATAATGGATAAAAATTTCTTCGGTATTAAACCAATAGACTATCCTGATAGAAATTATGAAATGAAAAATAAGAATATCCCAACTGGTGATGAAAATTTTTTAAATCATCACATGTTAGTAAGAAAGAAATTTATTATTAATGAAACTAATGTAAAAAATACAGTAATAAATATCACAGCTGATGATTACTATAAGTTATATATTAATGGTTTTTTTGTAACCCAAGGACCAGCACCAGCATATCATTTCCATTATAACTACAATACAATACCAATAGGCGATTATCTTGTAGATGGAGAAAATGTAATAGCTGTGCATGTTTATTATCAAGGTCTTTTTAATCGGGTATGGAATAGTGGGGATTATAGACAGGGACTAATAGCTAATATCGTATTGGATGATAAAATTATTCTAGAAACAGATAGTAGTTGGAAGATTAACATATGTAAAGCATGGGGTTATCATAATATTATTGGTTATAGAACCCAATTTATGGAGAATATTGATGCACGTTTATTACCTGCTCTTTGGAAGAATATAGACTATGATGATAATGATTGGGACAATGCTTTTGTAAACATTTATGATGATCATATATTATACCCACAGAAGACACCTAATCTTTCGGTATATACAATTAAACCTAAAACTATTGAAGAGATTGAACCAGGACATCTTTTTATTGATGTGGGGCAAGAAATAGTTGGACAAGTTAAATTAATGGCACAAGGTGAGAGCGGTGGCAGGATAGAAGTTCGCTGTGGAGAGGAATTGCTAGAGGAAAAAGTTGTGCGATACAAGATGAGATGTAATTGTGATTATCAGCAGTATTGGACTTTGTCAGGAAATATAGATAATGTAGAATTTTATGATTATATAGCTTTTAGATATTTTGAGATAATAGCACCTAATAATTCAGTAGATGTTAATAGTATAAAAGTTGAAATCAGGCATGCACCTATGGATGATGAAAATTATACAGTTAAGTCATCAAATGTTGTATTAGATGGGGTATTTGACATATGTAAAAATGGTGTAAAATATGGATCACAAGAGGGATATTTGGATTGTCCATCAAGAGAAAAAGGTCAATATCTAGGTGATGCAACCATAACAGCACATTCTCAAATGTTATTATCGGGTGATAGCAAAATGTATAAAAAGATGTTGTACAATTTTGCATATTCTACAAGAGGGTGCAAAGGGATGTTGTGTGTAGCACCTTCAAGTAGAATATGTGAGTGTGCTGATTATTCTTGTCAATATCCTGAACAAATCTTAACTTATTATCAATATACAGGGGATATTGAAACAGTAAAAGAATTATTCCCTATAGTTGTGGGTATAGAGAAATGGTTTGACAAACATGCAGGGGATGACGGTCTTGTTAATAATATTTATGAAAAATCTAATTTAGTGGATTGGCCTAAAAATCTACGTGATGATTATGATTTTGACGAAAATTCACCAATAGGTGACTGTGTACACTCTGTAATGAACGCATTTTATTATGGAATGAAAAGAGATATTAATAGAATTAGAGAAATACTAGCAATTCCAATAAAAAATAATTTGAAAAGTCTGAGAGAAAGTTTTATTAAGGCATTCTATAACCCTGAAACAAAGCTGTTTGTTGATTCTGTAAATTCATCTCATTCATCTCTACATGCTAATGTATTGCCTTTATATTATGGTATTACACCAGAAGAGAGCATTAGTGAAACAGTACAATTGATTAGAGAAAAAAGACTTTCTTGTGGAGTTTATATGGCATATTTTGTATTAAAAGCACTTTCGAGAGTTGGTGAATACAAATTAATGTATAATTTATTAGTATCTGAAGATGAGCACTCTTGGGGTAATATGATTAAAGAAGGGGCAACTACATGCTTTGAAGTATGGGGATTAGAACAAAAGTGGAATACCAGCTTGTGCCATGCATGGGCAAGTACTCCTATAATAGTGTTGCTAGAAGATTTGGCTGGTGTTAAACCAGCAGTTCCAGGCTGGAAAGATGTAAAATTTGAACCACATTTTCCAGAAGAGCTTAAGGATTTTGAGCTTAAAATAAAAGTGCCAACAGGTCATATAAAGGTTATATTAAATAATGGTAAAGGTATAATAAACATAGAATTAAATAATAAATAAAATGTATAAATAAAGTGCATAAATAAAAGGTATAGAGATGACTGGTAAAATTAACTTGGAAGCTTGGGATGTTGTAATAGGCAAATATATAGATGTAGAAAAATAATAATAGGAGTAAACGATTTTGAAAAATAATTTATTTGTTATTAATGAATTAAGATGCGAAAATTTACAAGAATTCATAGGTATTGATTGTATAAAACCAAGATTAAGCTGGAAAATACAATCGCAACTACATGAAGTTAAGCAAAAAGATTACAAAATAATGGTATCTTCAACTAAGAAAAAATTGATAGAAGAAGATTATGATCTCTGGGATAGTGGAAAGATAACTGATGATCGTTCGGTAAATGTTGAATATAAGGGAGAAACACTTAATTCTCGTGAAACATGTTATTGGAAGGTAAAGGTATGGATTTCGGACTATGTTTATAAAGAATCAGAAATAGCTTACTGGGAAATGGGACTTCTTAATAAAGAAGATTGGCAAGGTCAATGGATTGGTATGGGAAAGCGTTATAAACAATCTTGGTCTCCTCTTTTTAGAAAAGAATTTTTTGTCTCAAAAGAGGTAAAGAAAGCTAGAATTTATTTAACAGGTCTTGGATATTATGAAGCTAGTATGAATGGTACTAAAATAGGTGATCATGTACTTGAACCTGCACAAACAGATTATGATGTTAGAGTTTTTTATACTACATATGATATTGCATCATATTTGAAGAAGGGTAATAATGCTATTGGAATTATGCTCGGTGACGGGTGGTATAATCAAACCCGTATGTGGAAGCACAAAGTAATGTATGGAAATCCTAGATTATTATGTCAAATAGAGATTGAGTATGAAGATGGAGCAAAAGAGGTTATTTTTAGTAATACAAGTTGGAAGTGTAGTTTGGGTCCCATTGTGCTAAATCATGTATATAATGGAGAAACTTATGATTCTAGAATGGTTCAATCAGGATGGAATTTTCCAGGTTTCAATGATGAAGAATGGTTTATGACCCAAATAGAATCAAAACCTGGTGGTGCACTAGCATCTCAAATGATGCCACCTATAAAAACCATGGAATTTATTGACCCAGTTAATATTAGTGAACCACAAAATCATGTTTTTGTTTTTGATTTTGGGCATAACCTAGCTGGGTGGACTAAGCTTACAGTAGAAGGGGTAGCAGGTGCTGAAATTACTATAAGGTATGCTGAATCATTATCAGAAAATGGTATGATTAATACCAATTCATGTAGTTTGAAGAATTTATTTATACCACAGACACATCGTTATATTATCAAAGGTGAGGGTAAAGAAATATATGAAGCAAGATTTAATTATAGTGGTTTTCGTTATGCAGAAGTAACAGGTCTTACATGTAAACCTGATATTAGCGTTCTTAAGGCCATTGCAGTGTATACTGATTTAGAGGAATCGGGTGAATTTGAATCAAGTAATGGTGATATCAATAAAATACATCAAATGGCTAGACATACAATAACAAGCAATCTTCAAGGTAATATTACAGATTGTCCTATTAGGGAAAAATGCGGTTGGTTAGGAGATGCTATGATTGTTTCTGATTCTATTATGTATAATTGGAATTCTGTTCATTTTTGGGAGAAATTTGTAAAAGATATTGAATCCTCACGGAAAGTTAATGGACAATGGACAATGGTGGTGCCAGGTAAAAGAACCTGTGGTGAGGCTGCTCCAGCATGGGGAACAGCTCAGGTGACTATTCCGTTGCTTTTATATATCTTTTATGAGGATAAGTGGATATTAAAAGATCAATATCAAGCAATAAAGGATTGGACAGATCATCTTCGTAGCCGTTGTGAAGCATATCTTATTTCATTTGGTATTGGTGACTGGTGGTATCCTGGAGGAAGAGAAAATCTAGATGTACCCCATGACCTTATATCAACAGCATACTTTTTTCAAAGTGCAACTCAAACAGCAGAGATCGCTAAGATTCTTGGATTTGAAGAGGATTATCAAAAATATACTATATTATCTCATAAAATAAAAAAAGCTTTTAACAAAAGGTACTTTAATAAAGGGAAAAATAGTTATGGGTCTCAAACAGCAGATAGTTTTGCATTAAAGATAAAATTAGTTGAAGAATCATATGTACAAAAGGTTGTGAAAGCTTTAGTTAAAAGCATAAGAGATGAAGGATTCCACTTAACAACAGGACATATTGGAACAAAGTATGTTTTCGAAGTGTTAACTGATTTTGGGTATAAAGAAGAAGCATATAAAACTTTAGTACAAAGTGGTTATCCTGGTTTTGTTTACTTAATAAATAAGGGTTATACAACACTTCCTGAGAGATGGGAAGGGGATCAGGATTATGGTGTGCCCAGAAATACAGGTTCACTAAACCATCCTTTTAAATGTGGATTTGATGCATGGCTGTTTTCGCATTTAGCAGGGATTAGACCTTTAAAACCTGGTTTTAAAGAAATAATGATTAAGCCAACACCTATGGGGGATATAAAATGGATAAAAGGAAGTTTTGATTCTATTTATGGTAAAATTAGATCTCATTGGAGAATGGATAAAGGTATATTTGAAATAGATGCAACTATTCCAGCTAATACCACAGCTAAGATAGTGCTGCCATTTGATTCAGATGTAGCCATAATGTGTGGAGAAAACATTAGTTGTGTAAAAAAAGAAACATATACAAAAAATGGTGGTTACATAGATGTTGGCTCAGGGGTGTATAGCTTTAAGCAAAAATTATAATATAGTAACTAAAGTATAATAACAAAAGGGTTAGCCAAGTATTCAGATGTATTTACAGAAGTTATTGAAAACCGATTCTTGAGCCAGGAATTAATATTTTACTTTTTTTGAAGGGGATTCATATGATGAAAAATAAAAAAAAGTTTAGTAAAATAATTCGTATTTGGTTTATAACATATATCATCATGTTGGTTCTACCACTTCTTATTAATTTTTTCTTGTTTAGGTATTCAAGTGTTATTATTGAGGAGGAAATAAGCAAAACACGAAGCGCAGGACTAATGCAACTGCAGTCAAGTATTGATGAAAAATTAGTATCTTTAAGAAGAACTGCGGTTATGTTAGCAAACGATGCTAAGGTTCTTGGTTTACTCAAAGAAAATAGAAATAATGAACTTGAATCCCATCGATATGAAATATTAGAACTAATAAAGTATAAGGAAATACTAAAAGTAAGCAATTCAGATATTGATAACATTCTTATATATTTTAATTCAAACAAGCGGCTGATGTATGATGGTGCTTATTTGAGTGACCAATATGTTTATGATTATTATGTAGATAAGGAAACATATACTAGTCATGACCAGTGGATTGATTATATGAAACAACAATATAAAAGCGAATATATAACACAGTCGTTGCTTAAAGATAATATTGCTTTTGCAATGTCTTTACCTTTTAATTCAAATAAGATAGATAATGATAACCTGTTTGTTAGTATAGAAAGTGAGAAAATAGTCTCAAACTTGAAAGACTATGAGTTGTCAGATAAGGCGGTTATATATATTTTGGCTAATAATAATGAAGTAATAGCATCTTCTAATAATTTTACTCCGATAAAAGCATTCAATTATGATGTCTTAAGTGATAACGGAGATTATGTTTATAGTGAATATGAAAACAAACAAATGGTAGCCTTTTCAGTAAAATCAAATATCAATGATTGGAAATATGTTGTGTTAACAGATGTTACAGATTTTCAAGCAAAAAAAAATAATTATACACATATGGTTATTCTTGCTACCCTATTAAATTTGATTTTAGGGACAATACTTGCTTACAAATTTTCTAAAAGAAATTATAAGCCTGTAAAAAAAATAATTAACATGGTTTCAGAAAAGTATCAACAAACAGATGAAAACAATGGAGAAGAATATACATACTTACAGTCAGCTTTTGAAAAAACATTTTTCAAATTAGATTCACTTGAAGATAAAGTTAAAGAACAAAAAAATATACTTAGAAAAAACTTTATTAATAGATTACTTAATGGTGACTTGAATGATTTGAAAATAATTAAAGATAGAATTGGACAATTTGACATAAAGCTAGAATATGATTTGTTTACGGTAATAATTATACAGGTAAATACACTTGAACGGGAAAAGTCAAGACATGATCTAGTTCCATTTGTTAAAATAGGTGAGTATTTTCAGGAAATATTAAAAAAATGTTCTAATATCTTTTATAGTATTAGAAATAACAAGATTATTCTTGTGGCAAACAGCAATAAAAATACATGGAATAGAATGCATACACAAATTTATGATTGGGTTGATCAATTAAAACAGGAACTTGATAAAGTCATATTGATTCAGCTCAATGTTGCTGTCAGTAATTGCTATAAATCCCTTCTTGATGTTCCAGAAGCTTACCAAGAAAGTCTAAGTTGTTTAGACTATATTCAAAAATATGAATCGGATTCAGTTATGTTTTATGAGGAAATCCAAAACAATGAACCTTATTATTATCCATTAAGCGAAGAACAAATACTGACAAATTATATAAAAAATGGTGATGTTGATAAAGCAAAAGATTTGTTAAAAGTATTATATCGAAAGAATTTTGATGTCAATAACATAGGTATTAATGTTGGCAAAAATCTGATATTTGATATAACCGCTACAGTTCTTAAATCCATGGGAAAATTAAATCAAAAAAACATAATAGACCAGGACAAAGAGCTTATGAAAATAATTGGAGCAAAAAGTTTATTGGATATGAAAAAAAAATTGAATGTCCTGATGGAGAAAGTTTGTCAGCTGTATACTGAATATATAAAGGCTGAACAATCGGTGCTTCTTAGTGAAAAAATTAATGCTTATATTGAAAATAATTTTATGAATAGTGAAATTAATGTTTCAAAATTGGCAGATTATTTTCAGCTAACACCATCGTATTTAACAAAATTATATAAAGGTGAAAAAAATATTAGTATTCTAAAAAAAATAAATCAAGTCCGTATTAATCATGCAAAAGAATTACTTTTAAATACCAATCTGAGTATAAATGAAATAGCAAATAAGATAGGTATATTATATGATACAAGTTTTATCCGTATATTTAAAAGCATTGAGTATATTACTCCCGGTCAATATAGACGACAAAATATAGAAAATGCTAAGAATATGCATAAATGATAAGACTCAAATCTTTGTTTTAAAAGCTTTTTTCGTTTTTGTAAATAGACAATTAGTACAAATATATACATAATGATCTTGTCAGATAAATTAAAATACGAGGTGAAATCATGAAAAAAATAAATTTTAATGACAATTGGGAATATACAAATATAGATGTGGAAACAAATAAAGATTTAGTCCAAAGTATGACGGTTTTTAAACCAGTAGAGTTACCACATGATTATACCATTGAAAATGTTTTTGATAAATCTAATTTAAGCTCACACCAAGGTGGATATGTTAGAACAGGTACGCTTTGGTATAGAAAATATATGAAACTTGAAAAAGTTCCTGATAATCAAACTTTTTTATTATTTGAGGGTGTGTACAGCAATTCCACAATATACGTAAATGGTGAAAAGGTTTATAGCCGTGAATATGGATATAGCTCACTTTGTGTAAACATTAGTGATTATTTAAAACAAGGAGTAAATCTTATTGCAGTTTATCTAGATGGATCAAAAGAACCATCTACAAGATGGTTTAATGGACAAGGTATTACACGAAATGTTTGGATAATGTCTGGGGATAATATATATATTAAAAATGATGGCGTATTTATAAAACCAAAATATGTAGAAGATGGAAAATCGGTTATACCTGTATTAACAACAGTTGTGAGCTTGCAAGAAGAAAAAAATGTTAGTTTAGAAATTGATATACAAGATATAGATGGTAATCTAGTAGAGAGATTTGAAACAAAAGTTGATTTAAACATTGGCGAGAATAATTTTAATAATATTTTAGATATAAAGGATACTAAATTATGGTCATGCAATTCACCATATCTATATAAATGCATAGTTTCAGTAGAAACAGATAATCAATCACATAAGGATTCTGTTGAAATTAATTTTGGAGTTCGCTCTTTAGAATTTAAACCAAACCAAGGATTTTTCCTTAATGGTATTCATACATATTTTAAAGGTGTATGTTTACACCATGATGGAGGCTGTGTTGGTGCTGCAGTACCAAAATCATTATGGAAAAAAAGAATTTTAATGCTAAAAGAAATGGGCTGTAATTCAATTCGTACTTCACATAATCCATTTAACCCTGAATTTTATGATTTATGTGATGAACTAGGCATGATGGTTGTGGACGAAGCATTTGATGGTTGGGAAATTCCAAAAGTTAAATATGGTTATGGTACAATTTGGGATAAATGCCATGTTCAAGATTTATCAGATTTAATAATTAGAGATAGAAATCATCCTAGTGTGGTAATGTGGAGTATAGGAAACGAAGTTCTTCAAATGAGCACAGAAATCACAAAAGAGTTAATGGCTATAATTAGAAATTTAGATGATACTAGAAAAATCACTGCAGGAGTACAACAAACTAGTAAAGCGTCTGACGATAATCGTGCGTTGTTGGATGTTGCTGGATATAACGATGGTGGAGGAGCTTGCTTTATTTATGAACAAGACCACGAAAAAAGACCTGATCAACTTTTTGTAGCAACAGAAGCACCACATTCATTCCAAACAAGAGGATTTTATAGAACAAAAACATGGTGGAGAGATAAAAATCAACCAAGAATGGAAATAGAAAATCTTACAGAAGAAGAAATTTTCTTTGACCAAAATTTTCATTATAATTCATCATATGATAATGCTGGTGTTAGAACTTGTGCTAGAGATTCATGGGCATTGGTTGAAAAATTACCATATTTATGTGGTGAATTTAGATGGACAGGTTTTGATTATGTAGGAGAGGCATTCCCGCATGCTTGGCCATCAAAAAGTCATAATTTTGGTGTAATAGATACTGCAAATTTCCCTAAAGACCATTTTTATCTATATCAAAGTATGTGGAAAGAAGAAAAGATATTACATATACTTCCGCATTGGACACATAGATACTTGGAAAAAAGCACAAAAGTACCAGTTTGGGTATATACTAACCTTGAAGAAGTTGAGTTATTCTTAAATGATAATAGTTTAGGTAAAAAAACAAAAGGTACATTAAAAAATTTGGAGTGGCTAGTTCCATATGAAGAAGGGACTATTTTAGCAAAAGGTTACGAAAATGGAAATTTAGTTATTGAAGAAAAATTTAATACTGCATATACACCAAATAACATACAATTAACAGCAGAAATTTTACCTGAAGACACAAAAATTAACGTGGCGCAACTTACTTTTGAAGTTAAAGACAAATCTGGTAATTTTGTATCATATGCAAATAATATTACAGGATTATATTTATCCCCAAATATAAAATTACTTGGTTCGGATAATGGGGCAATAGATGATATGAGTCCATTTAAGTCAATGCACAGACGAGCTTTTAACGGGCTTGGCATGTATTTAATTAAGTTCAATGAAGACGAAGTAAATTTTGCAACAGTTGTATCTATTTTAGGTGATAATTATTTTGATGAAGTAACGTCAATTTCTATTGATGTAAAATCAGTATATTTAACAGGCAATGTTAAAAATGAATATGAAATTTTTTATACAACTGATTGTACTATACCTAACAGAAAAAGTAATAAATACACTTCACAATTTTCAATAAATGAAACTACAGAAGTGAAAATTGCAGTATATAAAGATAATGTTGAAATTATGACATTATCAGATATATTTATAAAGGGCAGACCAGAGCCTGTAGTAGATTTAATTCATTTAAATCATGAAGTTGAAATGGAAATACCAGCTGGTCCATTTTCTGATAAAATTATAGGTGAATGGGAAAATGTTGGTAGTAAATATATTTTCCACAAGGATGGAAAAGTTGTAAGAAAACTTGGAATTATAGATACCTGTATAGGTTATTGGTGGTATGATTTTCCTACTGATTTCCTAGAAACTCCTGATTATGCGGGCATAGGTGAGATTTGGCTTAGCTCAGGAAACAAGGTTAATATTAAATTAGAAGATCAAAAGGCTAAAAAGTTGATTATTGATAACTCACAAAATGCAATGGGTAACATAGTTGTTAATATTAAAGAAATAGTATTAACAAGATAATATAAATACATAGATTTGTTCATTGTATTTTTAATTAACGAATGTATTCTAATTTAGAAAATATACTTTCAAATGAGAATAACTATAAAATTAATAAACTACCAGTTTTTCTATAGATATAAGGTAGTTTTATTTTGAGCATGGGATATTGAAAATGCTAATACATCTGCTCCAAAGATGTTTAGTTTTTAATATATAATGGAGGGAGTTTTTTTATAAATGAATAGAGCTAATAATGATCTACATATTTTTGTTGACCAAATGCGTTTTGATACTATTGGAGCATTAAACAATCCCATAATTAAGATGCCTGTAGCACTAACAAATTCAAGCATAAAACTTATTTATTACAATGAGGACAATTTACTGAAGTCAAAAGGGGAGATATCAAAGGGAAACAATTATTTTATAGATGCATATAACAAGCTTATCTCCAAAGCAAATAAAGAACTCGATAAAAAAGCCGATCCAGTAACGAATAAAACAATAATGCCGCAAAGTGGAGATATACATGATTATTTAAGCATTGCACCATACTTTTGGCCGGACCCAAGCAAAAAAGATGGTATTCCATGGATTCCTAAAGATGGACAGGTAAATCCTAAGACAAGAGGGCCACATACAGATCAAGTGCGTTTAAGCAAGATGTTTGATTCATTAGAAATACTGTCAATGGCATACTATTTTTCTGGAGATAAAAAATATGCAGATAAAGCAAAAGAAATTATAAAGATTTGGTTTATTGATGAGGAGACTAAAGTTAATCCTAGTGTAAAGTATGGACAAGGCGTTCCCGGAGGAACTCCAGGCAGACAACTTGGAATAATCGAGTGGACTAGTATTAGTAATCTTATAATAGCTGTGCAATTGCTTGACCGAGACAAATTTTTATCTGAAAGTGATTCATTGAAAATTAAAACATGGTTAACCGACTATTTAACATGGCTTAGAACAAGCAATTTCGGAAAAAAGGAAGACGATATGGAACAAAACCATGGTACTAACTATGATACACAGGTTGTAGGTATAATGATTTATCTTGATAAAAAGGATGATGCAGAAAAAAAATTAGAAGAAGCAAAAATAAAGCGGATAGCAAGCCAGATTCTGTCCAATGGCAGTCAACCCTTGGAACTGAGACGAACAAAATCAGTAAACTACAGCACTATGAACCTATGGACCATGTCAAGAATAGCTGATATTGGACGTCGTTTCACAAGGGTTGATTTATGGCAATATGAATCCAGTGACGGCAGAAGTATGAGAAAGGCGTTTGAATTTTTAAAACAATATATATTTAAACAAAAACAATGGGAATGGAAGCAAATTACCGGTGGAGGTGCCGAAAGTCAATTGCAAAACATGACTAAACCAATGTTAAATAGAGCAGGCACTCTTTTTAATGAGACACTCATTCCATCTAATATAAATGCATATAGTGAATATTCATACATGGATATATTGCAATATCCACCTAAAGAGAAATTGGAGAATTAGAAGTATATAATATAATTTCAGTAGAGGATATAAGAAAGACACTTAATAGAACAGTAGTAGATATAAGAAATGTTTGCATAAGTATCAAAGCTGATAGAATTGATGAAAGCGTAAACTTTTGATACCTTCCTAAATCAGCATAGTATTTATTTGAAATAGATTCATGAATCAAGGCATTAATATTATAATTATTGCTAAGAAGATTGAGAAACCCTACGGGATGCTTTTTACAGAGATTATTAACTTCAGATACTTGCTCAAAAATATTAAATTATTTAAGTTTACTAATACAAAATAAGGTATTCTCCTCCTCTGTGGATAACATTTTGTTTGATAACAATTTATTTTTTCACAGTGGAGGAAAATATAAAAACCTAACGGCTTAAAAGTTAGGCTAATCAACGGTTGAGGAATTCTGCAACCGACTAATAAACTAATTTAACGGAGGGTATTTTATGAAAACATTTAAGAAAAAAGCAAAAAACATCATTTCTATTGTATTACTGCTTTGTTTTTTTACATCTTTTATCCCTAATAATGTAAAAGCAGTGGATTTTACTAGTGCAGAAAACATTAGCTTTAAAAAATTATCACCGAAAAATTGTTTTTATTATGGAGAGGAAGCGGAGGTAATAATTAAAGCTACCAACAAGTCTTTGAAAACTAAGAATGTTAATTTAATGTTAGGGTTATTTGATAAGAAAAATAACAGGATATTAAACATAGCAATAGACTCAAAAAAATTGGCAGCAGGTAATTCAGATGAATTAAGAACATCATTAACAATACCTATCACAGGAGAATACACTATGTATTATTTTTTATGGGACAATCTACAAAGGTCTATTAGTGCTGCAGTAGAAATACCGATACTTAAGGATGAACAAGAATCTGTAGAGAGAGATAAAAGTGCACTTAGTTTAAGAAATAGTGCAGATGTTGATTTGTTGCTTATAAGAACAGGGCCTTATGGAAGTGATATTAGTTGGAAAAGTAATAATACAGCTGTTATAACAGATAATGGAGAGGTAAAACCTGCTACTACTAATAGTGATGTAACATTAACAGCAACTATAACAGCTGGAAATATTTCAGATACAAAGGAATTTGTAGTTACGGTTCCAGCTTATAATGCAAAACCACTCCAAAGAGAAAGAAATATGACAGATGAAGAATTCTTAGGAATATGGCACGAAAAAACAGGAGAGTGGATACTAAAGCCAAGAATTAACTATGATTATAAGAACAATCCAATATTAAAAGCTGCAGAGGTAAGTGTTAAAGATGGTAATTATGAGGAAGCAAAAAAACTAGTACAACAGTATTATATTTCTAAAAATAGAATTATTGAGAATCCAGATGTTAGACGTAACAATTACAGTTGTATAGAAGATTTATTGGATGATGTTTATAATAAAGTAAGTGTAATTGCAAGAGGTACTGTTACTCCAGAACCAAGTTATAATAAATTTGATGTAACAAAGAATATTGCAAGCAAAATAGTAAAAAATCAAACTTCTTTTGATTGGGTTATAATAAATGATGATAAAAATGAAGAGGTTGTATTTGATAGTAGAGAAGGGGCTAAGCCACCTGTTCTTACCGTTGTAGCTGACGATGTTACCTATGAAATTAAACCTGATGCGGATTCGTATATAAGAGGCGGGAAAAATGGAGCGATAAATTATGGAACTCAAAAATATATTAAAACATTAGATAGTGGTATGCCTGTGGATGATAATTCAAAAAGAATTTATATTAGGTTTAATATGCCAAAAGGTATTACAAATGTTTCCAATATTCAAAGTGCAGAACTTTCACTTTATGGATTTGCAAGGAAACATGATCCTGAAAAACCAAATGAAAGTAATGTGTATGATTCATCAGTTAAGCTAGATAAAGAAGCTAAGATTTTTGTTGGTGTGTCAGAAGAGTTAGCTTTTAAAGAGACTAAAATAAATTGGAACGCTCCTGAAAGAATAAGATATTATTCCTTTGAAGGAAATACAGAAAAATATGGTGGAATGGATTTCTTACATAAAAATAAACCAGGTATAGACAGACAGTTTATAAATACATATGCAAGATTTTGGTATCAAGAAGGTTTGGTAGGTAAATATGAAGAAACACATGATGAAACATATGCAGCACGATATATTAGAGAACTACTTTGCTATTTTACAAAGGTTGGAGGAGGAGACGAACTTCTTGATGTTCCAACTAGACATAGTAATTTACCACTTAATGCGGGTTTTAGGGAGCAATTAGTTACAGATTCTTACTATGCTCTTGTGAAATCTAAGTCAATGACACCAAATAATAATTTACAAATACTAAAGTTTATATATGATGATGCAGAAGCTTTAGTAAGACCAACATATTGGCTTGGAGCAGCAAAGGATAATAACTGGGGTATGGAAATGGTTACAGCTTCTAAAGCTATTGTTGAATCTTTCCCTGAATTTACCACAACAGATAAAAACTTAGGCATTATCGCAAACAGAATTGAATATCAGTTAAGTAATTTAATTAGAACTGATGGATCATATATAGAAGCAACAAACGGATATCCAGTACATGTATTTGAAAATATATATGATTATAAAAGATTAATGATAGAATTAGGATATAAGGTTCCAGATAGTCTAGAAAGTCAAATAAAACGTTTTGCTACTTTTTTCATGAATTGTTTAGAGCCAAATGGATATGTTGCAGAGTATGGTGATGACCATTATGATAAAAAGCTTGAACTATACAAACAAATAGCGAAAATTGCAAAAAATGAAGGCGACGATGAAATGCTGTATGTTACCACATATAGAAATGAAGGCTCAGAACCATGTCATGAAAGTGCATTTTATCCTGATGGAAGATGGGCAACTATAAGAGATGGTTGGGATAAAAACAGTTTATTTGCCTTCACTAATTGGACACCAATAAATGTACATGCTCATAATGACGTTTTATCATTAACATTAACAGCGTACGGTAGAAGACTTTTAGCTGATACAAGCGATAAAAGCTATAATAATGAGCCTATTTCTAATTGGCAGAGAGTTAGTAGATTTTCACATAGCGTAGTTGCTATTGATGATACATCTGCTTATCAATTATACAATGCTAATTGGGGTAATCCTAATATGTCAACATCAGGCTACGCAAACTTTAGCGATACTCATGATATTTTAACAGCTCAGCTTGTTGAAAAAATGGTAAAAACAGATAAAAAACCTGATCTTATTGAAGGTAATTATATTAGTAACCGTAAAATAACCTTCTTCAAACCACTTAAATTTTTCATTGTATCTGATTATTTAGATGCAGTTGCAGGTGAGCGTAAATATACTCAAACTTGGATATTTGATGTTAATGCAGTGCCTTCTATTGATGCTGAAACAGGAGTAACAAAAACTAATTACACAGAGGGTGCAAATATTTTAGTTGTTCCTAGTTCTAAGGAAGATATGGTACAGTCTATTGAAGAGGGATATCAACAAATTACACCCATTAAGTATGCTACATTTGTTAAAAATTCTGGTTCAGTAGAAAATTTTGATACAGTGCTTTATCCAATAATGGAGGGATCTCAGACACAAGTTACAACAAAAAAAATAGCTATGGGTGATAATAAATTAGTTAGTGCTATGAATATTGAAGTTAAAAAAGAAGAAGGTAATATTGAAAAAGGTTCATACTATATAACTCATGAAAAAACACCTGTATATAGAGCATTTGGTGAAAATGGAACAGATGCTGTTATGGCATATGTAAATTATGATCGTGATTATATAGTAAATTATGTAGTTATTCAAAATGGTACTGTTTTAAAAGCAGGTGAAAAAGAGGTTATAAAAAGTAATTTACCATTAAGTGATGTTTCCGTTGAATATACAAAAGAAGAAATTAACATATCTTCATCTGAAAAAGTGTTAGCAAACTTAGGAAACTTACAAATTTTAGCCGCTACGGATGCGAAGATTGTTAAATTCAATGGTCAGTGCGTTGCATACATTAAGCAGTTAGATAAGATTTATTTAAATAAAGATGTAATTACAGAAACAGAGGGAGTTTTATCTCAATTTGCAAAATATATGCCAATTAATGTGAATGGTAAGGTAGAATATATTGAAGTTGGCAACACGCAAGATAAGCAAATGCCTTCATCAGTCGCTATGACCATAGCAAGAGATAAACAAAATCTTGCTCTTGGAAAAACTATTGCAGGTGCAGGAACAGAGATAGTTGACGGAAATCCAAGTACTGTATGGAAACAATCAGTTCTAGAATATCCTAGTACAATAACCATTGACTTAGGAAGAGAAGAGAATGTAAGTGATGTAGAAGTGCTTTGGGGTCTGAGTGAGACTAAAAATGGTCTTTATAAGTATAAATTTCAAACAAGTTTAGATGGAATAACTTTTGTAGATGTAAAGGAAGATAAAGGTTATGAAAGAAGCTTAATTGATGTGTATAATAAGGCACGTTACATTAGGATAGTGATTAAAAACAATACATTCTATGATCCTATTCAAATTAGGGAGATTTATGTTGGTAAAGCTAAGTCAATAGAAGGATCTCTAAAAAATGAGATTATAACAATAGGACAGACAGGAGAAATCTTTGCTTCTCCTATGCGAATAGAGTTTACTGCTATTTTAAATGCTAAAGTAGTAAAGCTTGACGAAAATGGAGGATTTACAACTGTTACTACTGAAGACGAAACAACATCAGCTAAAGACTTACTAATCAATGAAGGTGGCAGTTATGCAATATTGTATGGTGAAAAATAATAAAAATGCATAAGAATACCAATAAATTATTTAAATCAAATAAGCGCCTGATATATGATGGCGCTTATTTGAGTGTGAATATATAATACAGTCGTTGCTTAAAGATAAGTTAGTGTTATTCCAAGTGATGACCAAGTTTTATTATCAATAATAATTAAGAAATTATATGCATCATGTTAAAGGTTAAAGATTAATAAAGTTATTACTGTAGACGATAGAATATAGAAAATGCTAAGAATATGCATAAATGATAAGGCTCAAGTCTTTGTTTTAAAAGTTTTTTCCGTTTTTGTAAATAGACATTTGGCACAAATATATACATAATGATTTTGTCAAATGAATAAATTTCTTGACGGTAATCATTTTAATTAATGAAAAATTGGGAGGAATGAAAACATGAAAAAAGCAAATGTCAAATGTATATCATTATTACTAATTATGATAATGATGCTTAGCCTACTTGCAGGTTGTGGTAAAACAGAAAATAAAGTCTCAAATGAATCAGAAGTAATGAATCAAGTAGAAACGAAAAATAATGAGGAAGTAGAAACAGAAGTATCTGAAGTATATCCTTTAGAGGGTGACCACAAATTAACATATTGGGTTAACTTTTTTTCTCATCCAGAATATGCAACTCAAGGAGAAACTCCCTTGTATAAAGAAGTAACAAAAAGAACTGGTGTACAAACGGAATGGATTGTACAATCAGCACCGGAAGCATTTAGCTTGCTGGCGGCATCAGGAGAATTACCAGATCTAGTACTATATAACTTTATCACAAGTTATCCGGGAGGGCCTCAAGCCGCACTCGATCAAGGGCTAATATTACCTTTAAATGATTATATGCAATATGCGCCAAACCTTATGAAATATTTAGAAGAAAATCCGGAAGTTGACAAACAAATCAAAACAGATGATGGAATTTATTACTGTTTTCCTAGAATTCGAGGTGGAGAATTGTTACAAACATTTGCTGGTCCAATGGTTAGAAAGGACTTGCTTGAACAAAATGGTCTTGATACACCTGTAACGATTGATGATTGGCATAAAACCTTAACCGTATTTAAAGATTTAGGTATTCAATCTCCCTTAACATCAGAGATGGGTATTATTAAATCAACTAATGCATTTGTAGGTGCGTATAATACTTCTTTTGATATGCATCTTGAAAATGGAAAAATTGTCTATGGTCCAATACAACCAGGATTTAAAGAATTTCTAAAAACATTTTCAAAATGGTATCAAGAAGGATTGATTGACAAAGATATCGCTAGTCTTGATAAAGCACAAGTGGCGGCTAAAATGACTTCAGGACAGGCGGTAGCGGCTGTTGGACATACAGGTAGTCGTATGGGAGCATGGCTAACAGCTATGGCAGATGATTCTAATTATGGATTGATTCCTACACAATATCCTGTTCTTATTGCAGGCGATTATCCCGAATTTGGACAGAGTGATCTTACTTTTAGTGGAATTGGAACTAGTATTAGTACTAAATGTGAAGATATTGAAGCAGCCATGCGACTTTTAGATTATGGTTATAGCGAAGAGGGTCATATGCTTTATAATTTTGGTATCGAAGGTGAAAGTTATGAGATGATTGATGGTTATCCGACCTATACCGAATATATTATGAACAATCCAGATGGTAAAAATGTTGGAGAGATGTTGATGGCATATACACATTCTGCCTACTTTGGACCAATGATCCAAGATATACGTTACATGGAACAATATTCTCAGTATCAAGAACAAAAAGATGCAATTAATATTTGGAAAGATACAAACGTTAAAAATAGACAATTACCTCTAGTGACACTTTCAAAAGAAGAAGTAGATAATGTTGCTTCGATTCAAAGTGAAATTACAGCTTATGCGGACGAATTCTTCTATAAAGTATTATTCGGTACATTAGATGTTGAAGCAGAATGGGACAATTATGTCGAAACAATTAATAAAATGGGGCTCAATGAAATGCTGTCAGCATATGAAACAGCACTTGAAAGATATAATAATCGTTAATTAGTTCTGTTATATTTTGAATTTCCATGCAAATTGCTTGGGGATTCGTCATTGGAGGAAAAAATGAAGAAAAACTATATTCATATCATAAAATCAGATTTTAAAAGGAATAAAGTTCTCTATCTTATAATTTTACCTGTGCTCATTTACTTTATATTATTTAGATATTTGCCTATGTATGGTGCAACTATAGCATTTAAAGATTTCACACCCATGAAAGGAATTGCAGGTAGTGAATTTGTAGGATTTAAACACTTTTTAAAGTTTTTTAAAAGTTTCTATTTTTTTAGAGTATTGAAAAATACCTTTACATTAAGTTTTCTACAAATTCTTTTTGGATTTCCCATACCAATAATTTTTGCTATTTTACTTAATGAAGTTTCAAATAAATATTTTAAAAAAGTGGTTCAAACAGTCACCTATTTACCGCACTTTATTTCCTTAGTTGTTATTGCAGGAATGATTACCCAATTTAGCTCTCAAAATGGCATATTTAATGATTTACTTGTTTACTTTGGAGGAACAAGAGAATCTTTGCTGCAAAATCCTGACAATTTTAGATTTATTTATATTGCCTCGGATATTTGGCAAAAAGCAGGGTGGGAATCTATTATATATTTAGCTGCATTAATGGGAATTGATTCAAGTCTTTATGAAGCAGCAGGAATTGATGGAGCTAATCGCTTCAAAAAAATACTTCATGTTACTCTACCTGGATTGACGCCAACAATAATCATTATGCTAATAATACGTATTGGAAGAGTGATGGAAGTAGGGTTTGAAAAAATTATTCTTTTGTACAATCCCGCGACTTATGAAGTTGCAGATGTTATCTCCTCATATGTCTATAGAGTTGGACTCATTGACTTAAACTGGAGCTATAGTTCAGCTGTTGGAATATTTAATGCAATCATTAATCTTAGCTTTTTGTTTATGGCGAATAAGATTAGTAGAAGATATACAGGTGGTGGATTATGGTAGATTTGAAAAGAAAAAATAAAATTAAAGTTACACTATCAGGATTTATATTTGATCGTATAAATAATTTGGTTCTGTTTGTGATTGTACTTATAACACTTTATCCGATGATTTATATTCTAATGGCCTCAATCAGTAATGGAAATGAGCTTATCAAACATACAGGGATTTTATTATGGCCAAAGGGAAAGGCAACATTGGCTGCCTATGAAATGGTTTTGGGAAATCCGTCAATTATAAGAGGATTTGCTATTTCTGTATTTATCGTAGTTGCTGGTACAAGTATATCTCTGATATTGACAAGTATGGGAGCTTATTTTCTTTCGAGAAAAAATGTGCTTTTTGGAACACCGATAATGATGTTTATAGCATTTACAATGTTTTTTAGAGGTGGATTGGTTCCAGAATTTTTGATTTATAAAGAACTAGGCTTTGTTAATAATATATGGGCACCTATACTTCCATTTGCGATAAATACATTTAATCTTATCATTCTTAGAACTGCTTTTTTTGGTATTCCGGACAGTTTAGAAGAATCCGCAAGAATAGATGGAGCAGGTCATGTTACTATATTAACTAAAATTATGTTGCCCTTGCTGAAGCCTACATTGGCTGTTATAACATTGTATTATGCTGTTTATTATTGGAATTCATGGTTTTGGCCATCTTTGCTTATCAGAGATAAAAGCATGCATCCACTTCAGGTTATTATGCGGGACATACTCATCGCGTCAGATTCGGAGATGCTTCAAAACACTGAAGATATTGTATCAGAAACGGTCAAATTTGCAACAATTATGGTCTCAACAATACCAATCTTATTTGTGTATCCATACCTACAGAAATACTTTGTAAAAGGTGTTATGATTGGTGCAGTAAAAGGCTAACGATATGCTGAAGTTGATGTAACTATTGTACAGTTTTTGTATGAAAAAAATTAAAAAGCAGTTAGTAATTTTGAAAGAATATAAAATTATTTTTTTAGAATGGTAATATTCTACTAAAACATATGTCTGAAATTGATTTTTATAGCAAAAATTCCATATGTTTTAGTAATGAGTACTATTTTGACTATCTATACAGTATTTATGACATGGGATAAACTTATATTGATGTTGTCATAAAAACGACAATGAAAATAGTTAGGAGGAAAAGCTATGAAAAAAATGTTTAAGCAAAGCATTACAGTTTTATTAGTTGGGATACTAGTGATATCAATAATTGGTTGCGGTAAAACAGATACTGTTGAGGGTGGTTCAGATGACATCAACGCAACTAAGCAAATAAGTGAAAATATTAATTTGACAGGTTATCCCATTGCTAAAGAGCCTATAACACTTACAATGACAGGTAGACAAGGGGCTTCAAAGGATTGGCAAAACACAATTCAACTTGAACAGTTTAAAGAACAATTTGGACTTGATATTAAAGCAGAACCTTATTCTAACGATTCATGGAAAACACAATTTACATTAATGCTATCTACGAATGAACTAACAGATATTGTAGTAAATAGTGCAACATCATTAACTGAATTAAATCAATATGGCGAGCAAGGATATTTTCTACCATTGAATGAATACTTAGACTATATGCCTAATTTTAAAGCTAGATTAGAAGAGTATCCAGAATGGAAAGCAGCTATTACAGCACCTGATGGTAACATCTATGCAATAGCTAAATTAAATGTAACTCTGATTGGACAGATTCCTAGAATTTTCTTGAATAAAACTTGGCTTGATAATGTAGGGATGGAAGAACCTACTAATCTTGATGAACTTTATGAAGTGCTGAAAGCTTTTAAAGAAAAAGATGCTAATGGAAATGGGGATGCCAATGATGAGATTCCTTTATCGTATGATCGTGATGCGTATTGGTATACAGATATTCCTCTTTTATCAGCATTTGGCTTGTATGGATTTGCACGAGACTATTTGTTGATTGAAGACGGTGGGACTGTTTCGTCAGGAAATATTACGGACAACTATAAAGCATACTTAAAATATATGAGAAAACTTTATTCAGAAGGTTTAATAGATCAAGAGGCATATATTCAAACTAAACAAGAGCTGGAAGCTAAAGCAAATGAAGATCGTATTGGACTTTTGGGTTGCCCTTCGGCACCATTTGCAGTAGCTAAAAAAGATAACTCTTGGGATAGAAATTGGACATCTGTAGGCGGGTTGACTGAGGAAGCAGGACAACAAGGAGTAATTCCGTTGAAAAATAGGGTTATAGATAGTGGAGTGTTTATTGTAAATGCAAATACAAAGCATCCTATAGCAATTGCACGTTTAATTGATTACCTTTGTACAGATAAAGGGGATTTCACTGGATCTCATGGATTTGAAGGATATTCTTATGAATTTATAGAAATGGAAGGAGTTAATGTTGTCACTATGATGTTGCCAGAAGGTTATAAATCAAAAGAGGAATATAGACAGCAAAAGGCAATCATTCAAGGTGCATTTTCTTTATTACAGAATTCAATAAATGGTTATGCTGAGGAAGCCGCAATTAAAATGTCTGATGAACGTCTTGAAGAAGTTATGGCTGATCCAGACAGTAGCGAATTTAGCTATTGGATGTTATTAATGGAGCGATTAAGACGTAAAGAAAATATTGAACATAAAAAGACTGTACCAAAGCTTGTTTATACAGAAGAAGAAGGTAAAAGAGTAGCCATATTAAAAACAGATATTGTGACATTTATTGATACAGCTGTAGCTCAGTTTGTAACTGGTGAAGTTGATATTGATGAGGGTTGGGATAATTATGTTACAACGTTAAAGAAAATGGGACTTGAAGAATTAATTAAGATTGAACAAACAGCATATGATCGTATGTTTAAGTAATGATGGTTATAATATTAACAAAATGTGGTGATTGATAACTATAAGTTAAAATAATGAGGAGAAATCCTGATTTTCTTCTATAGAGATGGGAATCAGGATTATGGTGTGCCCAGAAATACAGGTTCACTAAACTATCCTATTAAATATGCCTTAAGCAGAAATTAAAATAAATATATATAAATCTTCGGTGAATAACATTTTATAAATATGCCAATAAAATAAGTATTCTAACAGCACATAAACATAAAAGGAGGATATTATGATTAGATTATTCAATCAACATAAAGTTCGCCAACAAAAAGAACTTGAAGGATTGTGGGAATTTCAACCATTAAAAGAAGGGCAAAAACTGCCTTCAAATTATACTGAAAAGATGATGGTACCGAGTTGTTGGCAATCAAATATTAAATATGCAAATTATCGTGGCAAAGCTGCGTATAAACTTCAAGTAGAGATTTATGAGGATGGAAATTATGATATAACATTTAAAGGGGTTGGACACCATGGAACAGTTTATTTTGATGGTGAAAAGAAATGTTATCATTATGGTGCTTATACTGAATTTCATGTTGTTTTAAAAAATGTTAAAAAAGGTAATCATACCTTAGAAGTTATGGTGAGTAATGAATTTGACAAAGAGTCAGCATTACATATTCCAAATGATTATTATTCCTATGGTGGAATTATTCGACCAGTGGTTATTGAAAAGTTACCTGATTTATATATTAAAAATGTTCAAGGGACACCAAAGTTTGAAAATAGCACATGGCAATTGAACATTAAAGCAGAGATAGTTAATCTTTCATCAACGTGTAAGAAAGTTAATTTTATGGCCAAGCTTGGCGATTCTAATAATAAAATAAGACTTGAGAACTTACAATTGGCAGCAAAAGAAAAAAAACAATGTAAAGTAGTAATGATATGTGATGATATAAAATTATGGAGTAATCAGGAACCTAATCTTTACTTATTAGAATCTTGTCTTATAACAGATAATGGAACAATTAAGGATGATTTTAACGAGCGTATTGGATTTAGAAAGCTGGAAGTGAGTAATAGGCAGTTATTACTAAATGGGAAAGCTGTTAAGCTTAAAGGGTTTAATAGACATGAAGATTTTAATATGTCAGGTGTATCTATTCCTGTTCAGTTAGCTTGTACTGATATAACATTATTGTTGGATATGAATTGTAATACGGTTCGTACTTGTCATTATCCTAATGATGAACGATTTTTGGACTTATGTGATGAGTATGGTATTTTGGTATGGGAAGAGTCCCATGCAAGAGGTTTGAGTATAGAAGATATGCAACATAAAAATTTTCGGTCACAAAGTTTGATGTGTATAGAAGAAATGATTCAAAGCCATTATAATCATCCATCAATCATCATATGGGGGCTTCTAAATGAATGTGCCAGTCATGTTGACAAAGGAAGATCTTTATATGAGGAACAAATAAAAAAAATTAAATCTATGGATAGTAGTCGACCAGTGACATTTGCATCAGATAAGCATTTCACAGATATTTGTATGGATCTTGTTGATATTATATCAATAAATATTTATCACGGTTGGTATGGTAATTCAACAATAAAAGAAGATATTTCTTTGCAATATTGTAAAGAGTTAGAATGGATTGAATCAAAATTTGGGAATGAAAAACCAATGATTATTAGTGAATTTGGTGCAGGTGCTATCTATGGTAATCATGATGCTAGAGAACTTAAGTGGTCTGAAGAAAGACAGTGTAAAGTTATAAGTGATTCACTAGAAGTGTATTTGAAAAGGACTGAGATTATAGGCACACTAATCTGGCAATTTGCAGACTGTCGTGTAACTGAAGGAAGGTGGGAGTTTATAAGACCACGAGGTCACAATAACAAGGGGGTTGTGGATGAATATAGAAGACCAAAGTTAGCATACAATACGGTGAAAGAAATATTTCACCAAGAATATTAAAATATAGAGAATTGATATGCTGGAAAGAGGAGATAAGAAGATGGAGAAGAAAATGAATATTTTGTTAGTATTTTCAGATCAATTGAGAGCTGATACTATAGAAGCTCTAGGAAATCCAGTTATTAAAACACCTATTCTAAATAAGTTGGTAGAATCAGGGGTATCCTTTACTAGAGCTTATACACCATGTCCAGTGTGTATACCAGCAAGGTTCTCAATGCATACAGGATTTATGCCACATAAAACAGGGGTTATTGAAAATCATAGAATGCCAAATGGTTATAGAAGTTTTATGGAAATCTTGTCTGAACAAGGTTACCAAACTTTTGGTACGGGTAAGATGCATTTTACATTTGATACTGGGCGTTGTACTAAATGGGGGTTTGATAAAAGAAAAGTCTGTGATGAAGAGAATGATTTTGAAAAAAATGATTTCTATCAAAACAATAAGAAAAATGGATTTGGTCATGTTTATGATTATAAAGGTGTAAAAGGTGAGATGTATTATATACCACAAGTGTCACAGTTAACAGAAGAACTACATCATAGTGCATGGACTGTTGATGAATCCATTAATTATTTGAAAGAACGTGATAAGGATAAACCATTTTTTATGATGACATCATTTGAAAAGCCTCATCCACCATTTGCACCACCAAGTCCTTGGAATAAATTATATCGTGGACCTGATATGCCCTTGCCTAAAAGACCAGATAATTCTGAAGGATTAAAAACTCTCTGGAATGATTTTCAAAATAGGTATAAATATCGTGATCAAGGTATTGATGACAATTTGGTTAAAATGATAAAAGCTTATTATTATGCAGAGGTATCTTTTATTGATTACAATTTAGGTAGATTATTAGATTATATGGAAAAAGAAAATCTTATGGAGAATACGATGATTGTATTTACAGCAGATCATGGTGAATTTTTAGGGGATTACAATTGTTTTGGTAAAAGGAGTTTTTTAGATTCATCGGCTAAAATTCCTATGCTTGTTAAATATCCAGGATGTAATGGAAACATTATTTGTAATCAACTCGTATCGTTAATTGATATAATGCCAACTTTTTTACAAGCAGCTGAGATTCCATTTGAGGAAGATTACCCAGGTGAGAGTTTATTTGATATTTTAGATAATAAGTGTGATAGAGATACAATATATGGTCAGTATCAAAAGGAGGGCTATGCTAATTATATGGCTTTAAGTGGAGATTATAAATATATTTATTCAGCACCAGATAATAGAGAATTCCTTTTTGATTTAAAAATGGATCCTGAAGAAACAAGGAATAAAGCTAATAGTCCGTTATATCATAAAAAGACAAAGGAAATGAGAGAAAAACTTATTAGCTATTTTAAAAAAGAGGGGTATCTTGACCCGATTAAAGACGATCAATGGAAAGTTTATCCTAAGAGAGAGATGCCAGATGATTCAGATGCTTATCTATTATTTCAAGATTTGCCGGGAAGTGTTCCTCATATAAAAGGATATGAAACAGATTCAAATTCCAAAAAATATTATAATTTTCACTGGTATAAGTAGATTAGTAGCTTAAGAATAAATCATACTTAATATAAAAAATATAGGTGTGCTTTGATAATCAAAATATAAGTAAGAGGTTAAATAAAATGAAAAAAAACCCCAATATAGTCTTAATAACAACAGATCAACATAGAGCAGATATAAGAAAAAGTGAAGGATTTGAGTATGATGTTATGCCATTTTTAGATTCTTTAGCAAAAAAAGGGGTAGATTTTAAAAAATCTTATACATCTATGCCACTATGTGCGCCAGCAAGAACAAGTTTAACAACAGGAAGATATCCCACAGCAGCACATGTAAAAGTAAATCCGAATCTTATGGATAATTATTGTAGTGAGGATATATATGATGTGTTGCATAGAAATGATTATAAAATAGGATTGGTAGGTAAAGATCATACATTTAGAGAAAAAGATCATGATATATTCAATCTTTATTATGGTATAAAGGAATTAGAAAATGATGAGAACAACACAGAAAAGCAGAAAGCATTTGATACCTATAGGAAAAATCTTAAACATCTAGCAGACCATAAACCAACAAAATTTGATGTTGAAGATATTGAACCTTATAGGCTTACATCAAAGGCAATAGAGTTCATAAAAAATAATCAGAAAGATTCATTTTTTTTACAGTTAGGTATGAGAGAGCCCCATAATCCTTTTTATGCGCCAGAACCATATTTTTCTATGTTTGATCCAACACCAAATGAAACAGGAAAAGAAGATTTGGTGAAAAAAGGTGATAAATACATATGGCAGAGAAAAATATGGGAAGAAAATATAACTGACTTCAATAAAGAAATAAAAAGAACAAAGAAAAATTATTGTGGTATGCTTAAAATTATTGATGAGCAAATTGAAAGAGTTTATAATTATTTGAAAGAGAATGAATTATTAGAAAACACCATTATAATTTATGTTAGTGACCATGGAGATTTCTTTGGTGAATATGGGCTTATTCGAAAAGGTCCAGGCTTGCCTGAAGTATTATGTAGAATACCTCTAATTATAGTTGGTCCTGAAATTAAAGCTAAAGAGAAAAAATGTATGGAGCATGTATCAATATGTGATATTATGCCAACTATAAGTGAAATAATAGGGGAAGATATATCGGATGGTGTTCAAGGCAAAAGTATATTACCTATACTTATGGACATGGATTATCCAAAATGTCAATATGAAAGTGTTTATATAGAGCAAGGTGCAGGTGGTCTTTATTTTAAAAATGAAGATATAGATAATTTAACACCTGAAAACAAAGGTATTGCTGAGGCAGTAACTATTGATGAACTTAATTCTGTTACACAGGCAGGAAAAATGAGAGCTGTTATAAAAAATGATTGGAAGCTTACATTTGACATGATGGGAAAAGGTGAAATGTATAATTTGATTGAAGATAAGTATGAACTTAATAATCTATATGACAATAAAGACTGTGGCATTAAAAAGGTTGAATTATTGGAAGAATTGTTAAAAAGTTCAATAAGAGCTTCCGATGATTTGCCTTATTCTGGAACAGAGAGACATATTATTAAAAGAGATAAAAAAAGAAATTATTATCAATAATTAGGGTATCTGAATATAATGTAAGTTTTCTAATAAATCAAAAGATAATAAAGAAACGACCTATAAATACAAAGGTCGTTTCTTTAAATATTGATTAAAACATTCTATCAAGATTATGTTCACTATAATTTTTTACTTCATTTTTTACCCATGGCATTTTAGTATCTTGTATAAGTAACCCGGTGTCAGGATCATCAGGTATTATTTTTTTACCAAATAATTTCCATTGATCACCTTCAACACCTGCGGTTTCATTACCATTTCTTAGAAAGTCCATTGTTTTATGTCTCATAGTAAGTAGGTTTTGTTTATTAAACACAAGACCAGCAGAATTTCTTGTTTCAAAAGGATCTGTTTTCTTGTTGAATAAATATTCTTGTTCATCAGGGGCACTATAGAAATATTTCCAATCTTTAGATACTGCCATATAAGTTGAAGCACTAGCGCGCCACAATTCTTCATTTTCACGAAGGATAGGGCTTACTTTATCGTTGTCTTCAACAATACTATTTCTTGGATTAAAATATGAAAGTTGACCAAAGACAGTATCTCTTTTTGATGCTCCCGTAAAAATATCATAAAGATCTTCACCATCTAGTTCGTGTGATTTTATGTTAGCATTACCAAGATTTAAGAAAGTAGGAGCTAAGTCAATTAAGCTGACTGGTGTATCACAAGTAACACCACCTTCAAATTTACCTGGCATTGAGACTAACATTGGTATTCTAGCAGCTGTATCATGAAAACTTCTTTTTCCAAAACAATTATAGTCACCTAGATGTTCACCATGATCACTTGTAAAGATAATTAAAGTATTATCTAGCTGACCAGTTGATTCCAAGGTATCTAAAATTAATCCTACTTGATAATCTATGAATGAAATACAAGCATAATAGTAAGCTTTCATTGTGCGTAGAAGATTATTATCAAGTCCTTGATCCTTATATTTGTATCTGTTTTGACATTTGTTAACATATGTTTGAAGAGAATCAACATTTGCAGGTACATTAGGTAGCGGCATTAAAGCACCCCTATATATTTTGTGCCAAGGATTTGGTGGCGCAAAAGGTGGATGAGGATGGATAAAACTTGAAAAAAGATACCATGGTTTATCTGAATCTTTTTTTCTTTCTAAAAAAGCTTGAGTACGTTCTCTAATCCAAGTAGTTGGATGTAGAGATTCAGGTAATTGAGAAGGTTGTGGTACATAATACATTTCACCTCTTATACCATGAGGTTCACAAACATAATCATATCCTTTATCTTTAAGTAATTGGAGGTATGGTTCTTTATCAAGGTCAAGTCTTGTTAATTCTTCTTGACGTTCTCTTTCTTCAAAGCCAAGTAATGCTTCTGAATTTGGAGAAAAGTGACATTTTCCAATACCATAGGTATGGTAACCGTTATCTTTAAGACCATCCATAAAAGTTTCTCTGCCATCTTGTGGCATTGCTCTATTTTCATAGGTGCCAGTATGCATTGGATATTGACCGTAAATCATAGAACATCTGGCTGCTATGCATACAGGAGAAGGCGTGTATGCATTTGTGAAAGAAATACCACTTTGTGCTAGTCTATCAAGATTTGGTGTTTTAATCACAGGATTGCCGAGCGCTGCAATAGTATCATGACGCATTTGATCAACAAAAATGTGTAAAATATTTGGCTTTTTGTTTTTTGGCATAATATAACTCCTTTCATAATATATTAATTAATACATTGATTATATCAAGTTTTAATGATATAGTATTTAGATGAAAGTAAGAAGGATTTGCACAAAATAAAGAAATTGAGTAGGGATATGACAATATGCAAAATAATTCTGATGCAATGCAAAAAAAAATTATAAAGATATCAATTAGTGATATTAACCCATATATTAGAAGGGCATCAAAACACATAATTGAAGCTGGATTTTATACAGGGATAAGAATAAATCCCCATTATCAATTGCATTATATTTGTAAAGGTAAAGGTATGTTTATAATAGGAAATCAAAGTTATAATGTTACGGAAGGTGATTTCTTGATTTGGGGTCCTGGACAGTTACATAGTATTAAATCGGATGTTTTAATGCCATTACTAGTAATCGGTGTGCAATTTGATATGACTAGAAATCATTGTCACCTTGATTATCCTTGTATACATTATAATGAAAAGTCGTTTTCGTGGAATAAAGTTAATGAAGTTGTAGAATTTAATGATCTAAATAAATTATCTTCTTATAGCCAAGTTAAGGATAGAGTAAGGATAAAATACTATTTGGAAGAAGTTCAAAGATTATATTGTTTAAGAAGTACGTATTGTCAAGGAGTAATAAGTGGTTTGTTAAAGGCTGCTTTGACTTTAGTGATAGAAAATAACCTATATAATTTGACATATAATATAGGAAGTAAAATTTCTGTTGAAACTATCATAAATTATCTAAAAACACACTCTGATGAAAAAATGACAAATTCATTTCTTGGACAACGGTTTAACTATCATCCAAATCATTTGAATAAATTAGTATTGAATTGTACTGGACAAACAATTCAACAGTATTTAATAACATTACGTATGAACAAGGCAGTTGACTTGTTACAGCATAGTAATAATACAATCGGAGAAATTGCAGAAGAGGTTGGGGGATATTCCATTCATTATTTTTCTAGATTATTCAAAAAAAAGATTGGTGTGTCACCTAAAGTTTTTAGAGGGTGAAAAAAATAGGACTTTTCAAAGACATAAAACATGAGGTAATATAAATGATAAATTCATTTTTATTGCCTCTTTTTATATGTAATTTTTGTGACAAAAGTTATATCAATGATTAAAAAAAGATTGATGAATTACTAAAATTTAACATAGGTTAATGTAACTATTGTATAGTTTTTAAATTAATAAAATAAAAAAAACAGTTAATTATTTAAAAAGAATATAATATTATTTTTTTTGATGGTGCATATTCTACTAAAACATATGTCTCAAATTGATTTTTATAGCAAAAACCCCATATATTTTAAGAAAAAGTACTATTTTGACTATCTATACAGTATTTATGACATGGGATAAACTTAATATTAATGTTGTCACAAAACGACAATGAAAATAGTTAAGGAGGAAAATCAATGGGAAAAGTATTTAAGCAAAGTATTATAGTTATATTAGCGGGGATATTAATGGTATCAATGGTTGGTTGTGGAAAAACGGATACTGTTAATGGTAGTTCAGATGACACCAAAAGCATGAAAGTAACTAATGAAGTAGACGAAAACATTAATTTAACAGGTTATCCTATTGCTAAAGAACCTATTATACTTACAATGACAGGAAAACAAGGTGTAACAAAGGATTGGCAAAATACAGTTCAGCTTGAACAGTTTAAAGAGCAATTTGGACTTGATATCAAAGCAGAACCTTATTCTAATGATTCATGGAAGACACAATTTACATTAATGTTATCTACTGACGAGCTAACAGACATTGTAGTTAATAGCGCAACATCATTAACTGAAATAAATAAATATGGAGAGCAAGGATATTTCTTACCATTAAATGAATACTTAGAATATATGCCTAACTTTAAGGCTAGATTAGAAGAGTATCCTGAATGGAAAGCTGCGATAACAGCACCTGATGGTAATATCTATTCAATAGCAAAATTTGATATGGATCCAACTAGAGTAACTCCTAGAATCTTCTTAAATCAAGTTTGGCTTGATAATGTAGGAATGGAAGAACCTACTAATCTTGAAAAACTTTATGAAGTTCTAAAAGCATTTAAAGAACAAGATGCTAATGGAAATGGAGATCCAAATGATGAAATTCCTATGGCGTATGATCGTAACTTCTATTGGCGTACTGATATTCCTTTTTTATCAGCATTTGGTATAAATGGATTTACACCTGATTACTTGTCAATTGAAAATGATGGAATTATTACGTCAGGAAATATTACTGATAATTATAAAGAATTTTTAAAATATATGAGGAAACTATATTCAGAAGGATTAATAGATCAAGAGGCATATGTTCAAACTAGACAAGAACTTGAATCTAAAGCAAATGAAGATCGTATTGGACTTGTAGGTTGTCCTTCAGCACCATATGTAGTAGCTAAAAAAGATGGCTCGTGGGATAGAAATTGGACAGCTATTGGAGGGTTGACAGAAAAAGAGGGGCAACAAGGAGTAATACCAATGAATAGTAAGGTTACAGATAGTGCAGTATTTATTGTAAATGCAAATACTAAGCATCCCATAGCAATTGCACGTTTAATTGATTATCTTTGTACAGATAAAGGAATTTTAACTGGAGAATATGGATTCGAAGGACATTCTTATGAATTTAAAGAAGTAGAAGGTATTAATGTTGTTGAACTTCCAGTACCAGAGGGTTATAAATCAAAAGAGGAATATAGACAGCAAAAAGCAATTATTCAAGGGGCATTTTTGTTGATGACAGGTACAAAAGGTCGTCCTGAGGAAGTAGTAATGAGTATGACTGATGAACGCCTTGAAGAAGTTATGGCTGATTCAGACAATAATGAATTTAGTTATTGGCTGTTATTAATTGAGAGATTAAGACGTAAAGAAAATATTAAACATGAAGAAGTTCTTCCAAAACTTGTTTATACAGAAAAGGAAGGAGAAAGAGTAGCTACTTTGAAAACAGATATTACAACGTATATTGATACAGCTATTGCTCAGTTTGTAACTGGTGAAGTTGATATTGATGAAGATTGGGATAATTATATCGCAACACTAAAGCAAATGGGACTTGATGAATTAAATAAAATTGAACAAACAGCATATGATCGTATGTTTAAGTAAAATAAAGGTTAACAGGATAATGAATATGCAATTTAATATTAAGCTATTGAGGACTTTTTACTAGCTAAGTATTGATGACAATAAAAATAGTTAAGGAGGAAAATCAATGGGAATAATATTTAAGAAAAGTATTATAGTTGTATTAACGGGGATATTAATGGTATCAATGGTTGGTTGTGGAAAAACTGATACTGTTAATGGTAGTTCAGATGACACCAAAAGCACGAAAGTAACTAATGAAGTAGACGAAAACATTAATTTAACAGGTTATCCTATTGCTAAAGAACCTATTACACTTACAATGACAGGAAGACAAGGTGCAACAAAGGATTGGCAAAACACAATTCAACTTGAACAGATTAAAGAGCAATTTGGACTTGATATACAAGCAGAACCTTATTCCAACGATTCATGGAAAACACAATTTACATTAATGTTATCTACCAATGAGTTAACAGATATTGTAGTAAATAGTGCAACATCATTAGCTATAATAAACCAATATGGTGCACAAGGATATTTCTTACCATTAAATGAATACTTAGAATATATGCCTAATCTTAAGGCTAGATTTGAAGAATATCCTGAATGGAAAGCAGCTCTTACAGCACCTGATGGTAATATCTATTCAATAGCTCCCTTTAATATGGATCCCACTAGAGAAATTCCCAGAATCTTTTTGAATCAAGTTTGGCTTGATAATGTAGGAATGGAAGAACCTACTAATCTTAATGAACTTTATGAAGTGCTAAAAGCTTTTAAAGAAAAAGATGCTAATGGAAATGGAGATTCAGATGATGAAATTCCTATGGCTTATGATCGTAATTTCTATTGGTATACAGACATCCCTCTTTTATCAGCTTTTGGTTTACAAGGATATACACGAGATTATTTGTTAATTGAAGATAATGGAACGATTGCATCAGGAAATGTTACTGATAATTATAAAAAATTCTTAAAATATATGAGAAAATTATATTCAGAAGGTTTAATAGATCAAGAGGCATATATTCAAACTAGACAAGAAGTTGAATCTAAAGCAAATGAAGATCGTGTTGGACTTGTAGGTTGTCCTTCAGCACCATACGTAGTAGCTAAAAAAGATCAAACTTGGGATAAAAATTGGACAGCTATTGGAGGCTTGACTGAAAAAGCTGGACAACAAGGAGTAATTCCATTAAAGAATAAGGTTACAGATAGTGGAGTGTTTATTGTAAATGCAGAAACAAAACATCCTATAGAAATTGCACGCTTAATTGATTACCTTTGTACAGATGAAGGAATTTTAACTGGAACTCATGGATTTAAAGGACATTCTTATGAATTAATAGAAATGGAAGGGGTTAAAGTTGCTGATCTTCCTTTGCCAGAGGGTTATAAATCACAGGGTGAATATAGACAGCAAAGAGCAGTTATTCAAGGTGCATTTATGATGATGACAGGAACAGTAGGTTATCCAGAGGAAGCAGTATTAAACATGACAGATGAACGTCTTGAAAAAGTTATTGCTAATCCAGATAGTCTCAATATTGAATTAGAATATTGGAGATTGTTAATTGAGCGTTTAAGACGTAAAGAAAATCTTGAATATAAACAAGTAGTACCTAATCTTGTTTATAAAGAAAAAGAAGAGAAAAGGGTAGCCACGCTAAAAACAGATATTATGACATATATTGATACAGCTGTTGCTCAGTTTGTAACGGGTGAAGTTGATATTGATGAAGGTTGGGATGCTTATGTTACAACACTAAAGCAAATGGGACTCGATGAATTGATTGAAATTGAACAAACAGCATACGATCGTATGTTTAAGTAAAAAGAAATATTAACTCAGCTTTTTTATTTTTAAGGGTAAATTAATATTTATTTTTTGCAGAGTTAAATGAACGATTTAACTATGTAAAGCATTGAAGTAAAAAAGCTGAGTGGAATTTTAGAGTAGATGTTACTATTGTACAATTTTATAATAGATACAATTAATAAATAGCCTAAATAAATAAAAAATTAATTATATATTTATAAGGGTTAAAATAATAAACTAAAATATATGTGCTAAATTGATTTTTATTGCTTAAATTGTACATAATTATATAAAATAGGGTTATTTTGACTATCTATACAGTGTTAAAGACATAGGGTAAGCTTAATATTGTCATAATTAATGACGATAAAATAACTAAAAAATAACTAAGGAGGAAAGGTCATGAAAAAAATGTTTAAGCAAAGCATTATGATTCTATTAGTTGTAATACTTGTGATATCAATGGTTGGTTGTGGAAAAACTGATACTGTTGAGGGTGGTTCAGATGATATCAAAGTAGCTAAAAAAATAGATGAAAACATTAATTTAACAGGTTATCCCATTGTTAAAGAACCTATTACACTTACAATGACAGGTAAACAAGGTGTAACAAAGGATTGGCAAAATACAATTCAACTTGAACAGATTAAAGAGCAATTTGGACTTGATATCAAAGCAGAACCTTATTCTAACGATTCATGGAAAACTCAATTTACATTAATGTTATCTACTAACGAGCTAACAGATATTGTAGTAAATAGTGCTACACCAATGTCTGAAATAAACCAATATGGTGAGCAAGGGTATTTCTTAGCATTAAATGAATATTTAGAGTATATGCCTAATTTAAAAGCTAAATTAGAAGAATATCCTGAATGGAAAGCAGCTAGTACAGCACCTGATGGTAATATTTATTCAATAGGTAGATTAAGTATAAGTTTGATTGGAGAAATTCCTAGAATTTTCTTAAATAAAACTTGGCTTGATAATGTTGGAATGGAAGAACCTACTAATCTTGATGAACTTTATGAAGTGCTGAAAACTTTTAAAGAAAAGGATGCTAATGGAAATGGAGATGTCAATGATGAGATTCCTCTATCGTATGATCGTGATTCGTATTGGTATACAGATATCCCTCTTTTATCAGCATTTGGCTTATATGGATTCACACGAGACTATTTGTTAATTGAAGAAGATGGAACTGTAGCGTCAGGAAACATAACTGACAACTATAAAGCATACTTGAAATATATGAAAAAATTATATTCAGAAGGTTTAATAGATCAAGAGGCATATATTCAAACTAAACAAGAATTTGAATCTAAAGCTAGCGAAGATCGTATTGGACTTATAGGTTGTCCTTCTGCACCATATGTGGTAGCTAAAAAAGATAACTCATGGGATAGAAATTGGACAGCTATTGGAGGGTTGACTGAAAAAGCTGGACAACAAGGAGTAATTCCATTGAAAAATAAGGTTACAGATAGTGGAGTTATTATTGTAAATGCAGATACAAAGCATCCTATAGCAATTGCACGTTTGATTGATTACCTTTGCACAGATGAAGGGATTTTTACTGGAACTCATGGCTTTGAAGGATATTCATATGAGTATAAAGATTTAGAAGGAGTTCAAGTTATTGATCATCCTTTACCTGTGCCAGAGGGTTATAAAACAATGGGTGAGTATGGACAGCAAAAAGCAACTATTCAAGGTGCATTTTCATTGATAAAGAGAGCAACAGTAGGTTATCCAGAAGAAGCGGTATTAAAATTGACAGATGAACGTCTTGAAGAGGTCATGGAGGCTCCAGATAATTGTGGATTTAGCTATTGGATGTTAATAATAGAGCGATTAAGGCGTAAAGAAAATATTGTACATAAAGAGGTTGTACCTAGTCTTGTTTATACAGAAGAAGAAGGTAAAAGAGTAGCTACTTTAAAAACAGATATTACAACTTATATTAATACAGCTGTAGCTCAGTTTGTAACTGGTGAAGTTGATATTGATGAGGGTTGGGATAATTATGTTACATCACTAAAACAAATGGGACTTGACGAATTGATTAAAATTGAACAAACAGCATACGATCGTATGTTTAAGTAAAAAGAAATAATAACTCAGCTTTTTTATTTTTAAGGTAAACTAATATTTATTTTTTGCAGAGTTATATGAGCGATTTAACTATATAATGCATTGAAGTAAAAAAGCTGAGTGAAATTTTTAGAGTAGATGTAACTATTGTACAATTTTCAAGTAGATAAAATTAATAAACAGTCTAATTAAATAAAAAGAAATTGATATGTTTATGTGAGCTGACATAATGAACTAATATATATGTGTGAAATTGATATTTATTGCTTGAATTGTACATAATTATATAAAATAGGGTTATTTTGACTATCTATACAGTGTTGATGACATAGGGTAAACTTAATATTGTTACAAATAATGACAATAAAATAACTGAAAAATAACTGAGGAGGAAAGACCATGAAAAAAATGTTGAAGCAAAGCACTATGATTTTATTAATTGTGATACTAGTTATATCAATGGTTGGTTGTGGAAAAACTGATACTGTTAATGGTAATTCAGATGACACCAAAAGTACAAAAGTAACTAAGAAAGTAGATGAAAATATTAATTTAACAGGTTATCCCATTGCTAATAAGCCCATAACACTTACAATGACAGGTAGACAAGGTGCAACAAAGGATTGGCAGAACACGATTCAACTTGAACAGTTTAAAGAGCAATTTGGACTTGATATCAAAGCAGAACCTTATTCTAACGATTCATGGAAGACACAATTTACATTAATGTTGTCTACTGACGAGCTAACAGACATTGTAGTAAATAGTGCAACATCATTAACTGAAATAAACAAATATGGAGAGCAAGGATATTTCTTACCATTGAATGAATACTTAGAATATATGCCAAATTTTAAGGCTAGATTAGAAGAATATCCTGAATGGAGAGCAGCTATAACAGCACCTGATGGGAACATTTATTCAATAGCTAAATTTGATATGGATCCAACTAGGATAACTCCTAGAATCTTTTTGAATCAAGTTTGGCTTGATAATGTAGGAATGGAAGAACCTACTAATCTTGATGAACTTTATAAAGTACTTAAAGCTTTTAAAGATAAAGATGCTAATGGAAATGGAGATCCAGATGATGAAATTCCTATGGTGTATGGTAATAACTATTGGTATACAGACATTACTCTTTTATCAGCATTTGGTTTACAAGGATACACACGAGACTATTTATTAATTGAAGATAAGGGAACTATTGCGTCAGGAAATGTTACTGATAATTATAAAAAGTACTTGAAATATATGAGAAAACTATATTCAGAAGGTTTAATAGATCAAGAGGCATATATACAAACAAGACAAGAAATTGAATCTAAAGCAAGTGAAGATCGTGTTGGACTTGTAGGTTGTCCTTCTGCACCCTATGTAGTAGCTAAAAAAGATAACTCATGGGATAGAAATTGGACAGCTATTGGAGGGCTTACTGAAAAAGAGGGACAACAAGGAGTAATTCCATTGAAAAGTAAGGTTACAGATAGTGCAGCATTTATTGTAAATGCAGATACAAAGTATCCCATAGCAATTGCACGCTTAATTGATTACCTTTGTACAGATGAAGGAATTTTAACTGGAGAATATGGATTTGAAGGACATTCTTATGAGTATAAAGATTTGGAAGGTGTTAAAGTTGTTGATATTCCAGTGTCAGAGGGTTATAAATCAAAAGAGGAATATAGACAGCAAAGAGCAATTATTCAAAGTGCATTTTTGATGATGACAGGAACAATAGGTCGCCCTGAGGGAGCTGTAATAAATATGACCAATGAACGTCTTAATGAAGTTATAGCTGATCCAGACAATAATGAATTTAGCTATTGGTTGTTATTAGTTGAGCGATTAAGACGTAAAGAAAATATTGAATATGAAGAAGTTGTACCAAAGCTTGTTTATACAGAAAAAGAGGGACAAAGAGTAGCTACTTTGAAAACAGATATTATATCTTATATTAATACTGCTGTTGCTCAGTTTGTAACTGGGGAAGTTGATATTGATGAAGGTTGGGATAATTATGTTACAACATTAAAGCAAATGGGACTTAATGAATTAATTAAAATTGAACAAACAGCATATGATCGTATGTTTAAGTAATTATGGTTATTAAAAAAATGAATAAAAAAACTATGATAATTAAATTTTTCATTACTTATTTTTTTATTGTGTTGCCTTTATTGTTTTTTACAATTATTATAACAATGAATACAACAACTCGAATGAAAAAAGATGTTAATGAAGTATTGGCTAATCAGTTAAATAAGATTTGTGCTCAACTAATAAACGAGTATCAAAATTATGAAGAAAATAGTATACGTTTATATTCTAGACCTGAATTAGCAGAAAATAAGATGAAATCTAATTACATAAGAGCAAGAAAAGGCATAGAAGTGTTAGAAGATATTAATTGTAATGACCCATATACGGTTGACGTGTTTTTATCTTATGGAAATCATTACATTTATTCAGCTATGGGTTATTCAAAATGTAAAGTCCATTTTGAAAATGTTCTTAGCTGTACTAAAGATTCTACCCTTAAAGCCTTAGAGTTAATGGATACAAAAGAGAATAGAGTAGAGGTATTATATACGGATAAATCCGGTTATCTGGTTTATCATTATATGAATAGAAATTGGGCTAGTAGTGTTGGAAGCTCTGTCAATTATTGCATTGATTTTGATCAATTTAAACTAAAACTAGAGCAGTTAACAGATCGTTTCCCGGCCTATATAATAGTCACTATTAATAATCAAGAAGAAATTCATTTTGGATATAATGAAGTTCATGGATTATCACTTCTTACTACTGAAGAAAATCTTACAACTGAGCTAAAAGGTTATACAGTAGTTTCAGATGCTATTAAAGATATGGGGATAAAGATAGAAGTTATATATGACTCAGATCAATTATATAAAAATGTTACATATAATCAGAGATTTAATTATGTCTTTATTACTTTGAGTGTTTTGATTACAATGATTGTTTCTTTTTATGTAAGTAAGAAACGATATAAAGATATTGAAATGCTTGAAATAGATTTAAAGGAGAGGAGAATTTCAAAAAAGAATTACGAATTTAGTTTTGTAGAGTCCATTGTTAATACAATAATATTTGAAAGCGATAATTGGCAAAAAATTGCTGTTGAATCTCAAAAACAGTTAAAGAGACAAGTGGCAATGCAATTGTTCTATGGATTAATAAAAGAACCGAATGAGATTAATAGAATATTGGAAAGTTCTCAAATAGAATTATATGAAGATTATTATTTTATAGGTGGTATTATTATTAAAGACAAAGATATTCTTATTGAAGAGTTTGAGAATTTTCTTGAAACAGAGTTGTTTTGTAAAGTACCAATTAATGGTCAGACTGCTATGCTATTCTTGGTTGAAAGCCCTAACGAAGATTACTTATATCAGAAAAGAAACAGTGTTGTGCAACGTTTGATTAAAGCAGGTAAGTTGGAGAATACAGGGGGTATTCGAATAGGATTTAGTCAAATGTATCAGAACATATCTATGGCTAGTTATGCTTATATAGAGGCTGTTAGTACATTGCGTAAGATGAGTAACTGTCAGGGCTTTAGGAAGATTGAATTTTGGGAGAATGTAATTAAAGCAAGAGAAGAGGTCTTGCAACTGCCAGAAAAAGATGTAGAGGGTTATGTTAAGGCTTTGAAGGAAGAGAACCAATCAGATATTGAATATTGGATACAACGAATGAACCAGTACATATTTTATCAAATAGATTCCGAAGAAAATAGATGTTATCTACGATTTTGTATGCTTCAACCGTTGATTATGATGGTGAAAAATCAAGATGAATCTCATGTGAAAGGAAAACTGGTATCCGATGCCATTAAATATGCTTCATCTAGTGGTGAAGAATTTAATGAAACAATAAATAAAATTGTTTTTCAGTACTGCAAAAAGACAAAGAAACAGGATGATTTTGTTCGTATAATTAAATATATAGACGAAAATTTTAGTCGCTATGATTTATCGTTAGATGAAGTTGCAGCTTATTCAGGGTTTACAAAAGCTTATTTAAGTCGTTTGTTTAAAAGCAAAACAGGTAAAGGCTACAGTAAATATGTTACAGAGCTTCGTATGAATAAAGCAAAGAAATTATTGGTTGAAACAGATTTACCTATAAAAGATATAGTTCCTCAATTAGGGTACATAGATGTACCTAACTTTAGAAAACGATTTAAAATAGAATGTGGTATGAATGCTTCAGCATATCGCAAAGAATATGTCGAAAATAGCAATAGTTAAGTATAAACAGAAATCAAAGTATCATTAAAAAATTTAATAATGATGGTAGCATATTTAACCAACTAAAGGAGAAATTATGGAAAAGGCTATAAATAACAGAATGTTGAAAAAAAATAAAAATAAAAAGTTAAAAAAACGAATAATTAAACATTGGCAATTATATGTTATGATATTGCCTGCGGTTATATATCTTATTATTTTTAAATATAAACCAATGTATGGTGTAATTATTGCGTTTAAAGATTTTGATATGAGAGCGGGAATTATGGGAAGCACATGGGTAGGTTTTGACAACTTTAGTCGTTTATTCAGCTCTTATTGGTTTCCCATCATTTTGAAAAACACATTGACTATTAGTTTACTGTCTCTAGTTATTGGCTTTCCTATACCAATAATTTTAGCACTAATGGTTAATGAAATTAAGAATGAAAAAATGAAGCATACATTTCAAACAGTATCTTATGCACCTCATTTCATATCCATTATTGTAGTATGTGGTATGGTTACATTATTTTTGAATCCTTCTACAGGAATTATCAATAAATTTCTTAACTTATTAGGAATGGAATCTGTTTTCTTTATGCAGAATTCAGGAATGTTTAAATGGGTATATGTGTTAAGTGGTATTTGGCAGAATGTAGGATGGGGAGCCATTATATATTTTGCAGCTCTTTCGGGTGTTGATAAATCATTAATTGAGTCAGCAGAGATTGACGGTGCAAACCGACTTCAAAAAATTAAATATATTAACTTTCCAGTTCTTATTCCAACAATGACCATACTATTCATTTTACGTTGTGGACAACTATTAGGTGTAGGATATGAAAAAGTATATTTGTTACAAAATGCAACAAACATTAGTGCTTCTGAAGTTATTTCAACTTATGTATACAAAATGGGATTAATAAATTCTGATTTCTCATTCTCTACTGCAGTTGGATTATTTAACTCTATAATTAATGCAATTATTCTAATACTTGCAAATAGAATATCAAGAAAAGTGGGTAAATCAAGTTTATGGTAAAGTAAATATAGTAATTAAACATAGTAAAAATCATATTTTAACTAATAAATGAAAAAGGTGGTAAGAAAAAATGGCTAATGTAGTAACTAGACATAAAAGAAAAAAGACAAGAATGAAGATCCATGGCTCTGATTTGGCCTTCGATATAATAAATTATACATTATTAGTACTTAGTTTTATTATAACTTTATATCCTATTCTTTTTGTATTAAGTGCTTCTATAAGTGATCCAGATGCGGTTTCGTCAGGAAAAATGTTTTTGTTTCCAATTAATCCATCACTTGAAGGTTATAAATATGTTTTTATGCAAAAAGATATATGGGTTGGTTATGCAAATACAATATTTTATACTGTATTAGGTACGTTAATAAATCTAGCAGTGACTGTACCATGTGCATATGCATTGTCAAGAAAAAATTTAGCAGGACGAAAATACATAATGCTGCTTTTTATTTTCACTATGTATTTCAATGGAGGACTTATTCCAAGTTATTTGAATGCTAATTCATTACACCTTGTAGATACAAGAACTATTATGCTTATAAGTGGGGCAGTATCTGTGTTCAATCTTATTGTAGCTCGGACTTTCTTTGAGAATACGATTCCAGAACAATTAAATGAAGCAGCTGAAATAGATGGTTGTGGTGACTTTAAAACGTTTACAAAAATAATTTTACCTTTATCAAAGCCTATTCTTGTTGTACTTATGCTTTATTATGGTGTTGGGCATTGGAATTCATATTTTAATGCTATGATTTATTTGAAAGATCATGCAAAATTCCCATTGCAATTAATATTGCGTGAGATTTTAATTTTGAGTTCGTTTAGTTCGGATATAATGACAGATTCTATGAGTCCAGAAGCAATGGCTGCGTTACTTGAGCAACAAGATACAGCAAATATGTTGAAATATTCAGTTATTGTAGTATCAACACTACCAATGATGATTATTTACCCAAGGTTACAAAAGTACTTTGCTAAAGGAGTTATGATTGGATCAGTGAAAGGATAAATAATGAAGAATACAAGTATTAATGAAAAAAAGATTTATAAGAATACTGAGTTGCCAATAAGTGAACGAGTTAAGGATCTTATGAAGAGAATGACATTAGAAGAGAAGATTGCTCAAACAATCTCTATTGATACGACAACCTTGTTAATTGATGAAAATGAGGAAACTGAGTTATTTGAGTCAGGTCAAATCCAAAATGAAAAACTTAAAGATTTGCTTGTTAACGGGATAGGAGCTTTTCAATTACCAGGTAAGCACATGTCACCTGAAAAAAGTGCAGTATATAGAAATATTTTACAAAAACATATAATAGATCATACAAGATTGCAGATTCCAGTATTGTCTCAAGAAGAATGTCTTATGGGACAGTTATCTAAAGATTCAACAATGTTCCCAAGGCCTATTGGTCTTGCAGGAACATTTGATACCGAGCTAGTTGAAGAAATCTATACTGCAATCGGAAAAGAAACAAATTCAAGAGGTGGACATCAAGCTTTTACACCGGTTTTAGATATTGGTAGAGATCCAAGATGGGGTAGGTATGAAGAGACATTTGGTGAAGATACTTATCTAGTTAGTAGAATGGCTGTATCTGTTGTAAAAGGTTTACAAGGTGGTAGCCAAGGTGTTGAAAAAGGACATATTATATCATCACCAAAACATTTTGCAGGTTATGGGCAATGTGCAGGAGGAAGGAATTTTGCACCTACAGATATACCGCTGCGTATGTTTAGAGATGAAATATTACCTCCTTTTAAAGCAGCAGTTATGGAAGCTGGGGCGAAAGGGATAATGCCATCTCACTCGGAAATAGATGGTATACCATGTCATGCTAATAAATGGTTACTAACGAATGTACTTAGAGACGAGTGGGGATTTGATGGTATCGTTATTAGTGATTATAATGATGCCTCTCGTTTGGATTTATTGCACCATGTTTCAAAAGATGTTGAAGAGGCAGCAGTTTGTGCTTTGAGTGCAGGTCTTGATATGGATATTCCTAGTGGTTCAGCATTTAATAGTCTTTTAAGTGCAGCTAAAAAATCTGAAGAAGTTGTAAAATTAATAAATCAAGCTGTGTCAAGAATTTTGAAAGTTAAATTTGAATTAGGCTTGTTTGAGAATGTGTATGCAGATCCAGATGAGGCGAAGACTTTAGTTAACAGCAAAGCTCATAAAACGTTAGCTAAAAAAGCAGCAGATAAGACAATTATCCTTTTGAAAAATGAAAATGATTTATTGCCTATAGAGCAAAAAAATATTAAATCTATTGCTGTAATTGGGCCAAATGCAGATCCAGTTGAATTTAGTTATTATAGTACACGTCCTAATATTGGTACAAGTATACTCAATGGTATAGTAGGTAAAGTAGGTAATCAATGTAAGGTATTATATGAAAAAGGTTGTCATATAACAAAAAGTGTAAAAGTTATAGAAACTGAGACTAACGTTGTTAGTAAAAATCCAACTCTTTATACTTTGGATGAAGAAATTGAAGAGATGAAAAAAGCTGTTGAGGCTGCAAAGAAATCAGATGTAGCTATTGTTTGTATTGGAGGATCACCATCATCTAGTCGTGAGGCAGTAACGCTTCAAAAGCATTATGGTGATAGTGCAACATTGGATATTGTTGGACAACAGAATAAACTTTTAGAGATGCTATTAGAAACTGGTACACCAACAATTGTTGTATTAATAAATGGAAAGCCATTATCTTGTGGATTTGTTTATGATAATGCTCCAGCTATACTTGAGGGGTGGTACTTAGGACAGGAAACAGGGAATGCGGTAGCAGATGTTCTATTTGGTGATGTTAATCCAGGAGGTAAATTACCGGTTACTTTAGCAAGATCTGCAGGACATTTACCTGCATACTACAGTCAAAAACCATCTGGATTCTTAAAAGATTATTTGTTTGAGATAGAAGGACCATATTTTTGCTTTGGACATGGATTAAGCTATACAACATTTGAGTATGAAGGATTAGCTCTTTCGAAATCAGTTATTAAAATTGGTGACAGTGTTGAAGTAAGTGTTAATGTCAGTAATACAGGCGACCGAGTGGGTGATGAGGTTGTACAGATGTATATTAGAGATAATGTAGCTTCTGTTACGAGACCGAAGATGTTGTTAAAAGGATTTAAACGAATTACATTAAGTCCGGGAGATACTAAAAAGGTTAAGTTTGAGATAACACCCGATAAGATTGAATTTACAGGTATTGACTATAAGCCAACTATTGAAGCTGGTACATTTAATATAATGGTTGGAACTAGTAGTAAAAAATTTGATACGGTAGTATTGACTGTAATAGAATAAAAAATAGGATGTTATTAAGATGGTTTCAAATTCCAATAAGATAAAAATTGGGACATGTACTCCTATATAGTAGGATAATGAAAGGATAGTATAAAACTATGTTAAGTGTCAATAAATGGGTCTATAATGCGTGGGAAGATGTTATAAATAAAATTAAGAAAACAAGTGTAAATATTGGGAATCGTTTTCCATCTATGTCTGTAAATGGCAAATATAGTTATACTGAAGATACATGGCGTTGGGTAACAGGTTTTTGGCCAGGGTTATTATGGCTTTTGTATGAAGATACAAAATATAAACCATTTAAAGAAATTGCTCTTAGTTGTGAAAAGATAATGGATCAATCATTAAAAGAATATACAAACTTGCATCATGATGTGGGTTTTATGTGGATGTTAACATCTATTAAACATTATAAGATGACTGGTAATTTAGAATCTAGAAGACGTGGTTTGATTGCAGCAAGTTACCTTTCAAGTAGATTTAATTGTGCTGGTAATTTTTTGGTTGCTTGGAATACAAAAAATATAAATAGAGCTGATAATAGAGGCTTGAGTATTATTGATAGTATGATGAATTTACCAATACTCTTCTGGGCAACAGAAGAAAGTGGAGATCCAAGATTTAGTCATTTTGCTAAAGCTCATGCAGCAACAGTACTAAAGTATTTTATACGTGATGATGGTTCGGTTAATCATATGGTTGAGTTCAATCCATATACAGGTGAGATGATACGAGTACATAGTGGTCAGGGACATTCTATTACATCTGCTTGGTCAAGAGGAACTTCATGGGCGCTTTATGGTATGGCATTAGCTTACAAATATACAAAAGATAATAAATATCTAGAAGCTTCTAAAAAAGTAGCAGATTTTTTTATTAGGGAGCTTCCAGAAGATTCTGTACCACATTGGGACTTTAAGGTACCTAGAGAAAAAGACACACCTCGAGATACATCAGCAGGTGCATGTGCCGCATGTGGCCTTTTAGAATTGTCACAGCATCTTAACGGTAAAGACAAACTTAAGTATTTCAATAAAGCTCAATCTATTGTTAAATCAATGTATGAGAATTATGGTAATTGGGATAACAAAAATGATGGATTGTTAAGAGGTGGTACATTTAATTATCCGAAAGGTTTAGGCATTGATGTATCATTAATTTATGGCGATTATTATTTTGTTGAAGCCTTAGCGAGATTAAAAGCGTATAAATAAAAAGTGGGTTAAATATATTGCAATAATGCTAGCAAATATTGAAAAGAGGTATATTATGAGTCAATTTGTATTAACAGGATTTTCAGATGAGATTAGTCCAGATTTCTCTGTGCAGTTAGAAGAAATGAAGAAGTTAGGTATTGAATATATTGAAATTAGAGGTGTTAATGGAAAAAATATTGTAGAACATTCTATAAAAGAGGTTAATAAAATAAAAAAAGAAATGGATTCAATAGGCATTAAAGTATCTGCTATTGGATCACCTATTGGGAAGATTAAGATCACTGATGACTTTGAGAATCACTTTGAAACTTTTAAGCATATCATTGAGATTGCCAAAGTTCTTGAAACAAAATATATTCGTATGTTTAGTTTTTATATTGAAACAGCAGATGTATTAAGGTATAGAGATGAAGTAATAAAAAGACTTAAGATATTAGTAAACTATGCAGAACAGCAAGATATTATACTTCTTCATGAAAATGAGAAAGACATTTATGGAGATATTCCAGAACGTTGTTTGGATTTATATAACACAATCAATTCATCACATTTTCAATTGATTTTTGATCCTGCAAATTATGTCCAATGTAATATTACAACTTATCCCAATGCATTTAATACGCTAAAAGATAAGGTGACTTATTATCACATTAAAGACGCAGTAAATGCAACAGGAGAAGTAGTTCCTTCTGGTAAAGGAGATGGACATATTTTTGAGATTATTAGTGAGTTGAAGAATTGTGGATATAAAGGGTTCTTATCTTTAGAGCCACATCTTGGTGATTTTGTAGGATTTAGCAATCTTGAAAGTGATGGCGATATTCCGAAATTTAAAGAAGCATCTGACGCAGGAAAGTTTAAACTGGCTTTCAATAGCTTAATGAAAATTATTAGAGAGGTGTAATTGTGGATAAAGTTAGATTAGGTATTGTAGGAATTGGTAATATGGGAAGTTCTCACTCCCGTAAATTAATAGATGGTGAAGTTGAAAATGGCGTACTTGTTGCTGTTTGTGATATAAAAGAAGAAAGACTTAAATGGGCGAAAGAAAACTTGGGAGATGATATTTTAACTTTTGATAGTATTGATGCTATGATTGAATCAGGAGAGTGTGATGCTTTGATTATTGCAACACCTCATTATAATCATCCAACAATGGGAATTCAAACATTAAAAGCAGGATTGCATGTGTTAGTAGAAAAGCCAATTGGTGTTTACACAAAGGCGGTAGAAGAACTTAATAAAGTTGCTGCGGTATCAGATAAAGTATTTACAGTCATGTATAACCAAAGAACAAATCCGTTATATCAAAAGGTAAAAGAGATGGTAGATGGTGGTGAACTCGGAGAGATTATGCGAGTGAACTGGGTGATTACTAATTGGTTTAGAACAGAAAGATATTATGAATCAGGAGGTTGGAGAGCAACTTGGAAAGGTGAAGGTGGCGGTGTTCTATTGAATCAATGCCCTCATCAAATTGACTTGATTCAATGGCTTTGTGGATTGCCAAAAAGAGTTAGAGCTTTTGCTAAATACGGACAGTATCATAATATTGAAGTAGAAGATGATGTTACAGCTTACTTTGAATACGAGAATGGTGCGACAGGTACGTTTATAACATCAACAGGTGAAACACCAGGTACAAATAGATTAGAGATCACTGGGGAAAACGGGAAATTAGTAGTAGAAGGTGGAAAACTGACATTTTATAAGAATGAAGTTAGCATGTATAAATATTCAAAAACAACAGATGAACTATTTAAGAAACCTGAAGTAGAAGTAAAAGAAATTGAAGTTTTTGGTAAAATGACAGCACATGTTGGAATTATGCAAAATTTTGTTAATGCAATTCTAAAAAATGAAAAGCAGTTGGCACCGGGAATAGAAGGAATCAATGGACTATCGTTATCTAATGCTATGCATATGTCCTCTTGGATTGACGATTGGGTAGATTTACCGATTGACGGTTCTCGTTATAAAGAATTATTAGACGAAAAAATAAATAATTCAGTGTATAAAAAGGTTACAAAAGAAGTTACTGCAGATCTTACTGGCAGTCATTAAATGTGACTAGAGCATAAAAGCAAAAGATTGGAGTTAATCATGAAAAAATTTGGAATCGGAATCATTGGTTGTGGGACTATTATGTCTGTCCATCTAGATAGTATTCATGAATACGATGGTGTAGAGCTTATAATGGTTTGTGATATTGACTCAGGATTAGCAAAATCTGTCGCTCAGGAAGAAAGGTGTTTATGGGTTACAGATTACAAAGAAGTATTAACAAACGAGAATGTAGATATCGTTCATATTTTAACGCCTCATTACTTACATGCTTCAATGGCTATTGAGGCTCTTAAAATGGGAAAACATGTCGTTCTTGAAAAACCTGTTGGTATCAATTTGAAAGAATTAGAAGAATTAAAGGAAATTGCCAGTGAAACTGGCTTGACAGTAGGTGTGACTTTGCAAAACCGGTTCAATCCAACGACCATAAAAATGAAAGAGCTTATCGGTTCAGGAAAACTTGGCAAGTTAATTGCTTCAAAAGGTATTTTGACATGGTGCCGTAAAGGTGAATATTATAGTGACTCAACATGGAGAGGAAAGCTGGCAACTGAAGGAGGCGGGCTCTTAATAAATCAAGGAATACATACTTTGGATTTAATGGAATACATTGGTGGTCCTATAAAAAAAATAAAAGGACATATTGCCAATTATTCTCATCCTGATATAGAAGTTGAAGATACTGCGATGATGACTATGGAATATGAAAATGGAGCAATTGGGAATTTTTACGGAACAAATAGTTATGGAGATAACAGTCCGATAGAAATGGAATTTATTTTTGAAAAGGGGCAGTTGCAGTTAAGAGATAGGCAATTAATTTTAGTTAAAAACAAGAAATCAGAATTAGTTATTGCTGACATATTAAAAGAAGGTAATAAGTCCTACTGGGGAATGAGCCATAAACTGATTATAAAAGATATATATGATAGTATTAAGAATAAGACGAATCCTAAGGTATCCTTGGAAGATGGAATTAGAGCAACACAATTAGTGTTACTTTGTTATCAATAACCTTAATAATAATAATATATACAAGAAGGAGATATTATGAATAAACCAATTATAGCAGCACAATTATTTACAGTAAGAGAGTTAATAGCGGATAAAAGTGAAGCTGAAATTCGTGAAGTATTAACTAAGATACGAAAAATTGGATATAAAGCGATTCAGATTTCAGGAGTTGGAGAAGTAACACCTGAAAAAGCTGAGATATTTAGTAAGATAGCAAAAGAACTTGAATTTGATATATGTGCAACACATTTTAATATTAAGTATATGCAAGAGAATATAGATTGGGTAATCAAGATTCATAAAATGTGGGATTGTCAATATGCAGGAGTTGGAATTATGCCAAAAGAATATCAACAATCAGATAAATTATGTGAGTTCGTTGATATAATGAATGAAGTTGGTAAGAAATTGAAAAAGGCTGGAATTCAACTTATCTATCATAATCACAAAATGGAATTTGAGTTAAAAGATGGTCAACCATGGTTACAATACTTATATGATAATTTTAATTCAGAATATGTCCAATTGGAGTTAGATGTTCATTGGGTTCAAGCAGGTGGCGCTAATCCTGTCACATGGATAAATAAAGTTGCTGGAAATATGGGTGTTATGCACCTTAAAGATTATAGAATTGTTAATAATGAAGTTCAATTTGCAGAAATTGGTAAAGGAAATCTGGAGTGGACTAAGATACTTGAAGCTGCATATAATGCAGGTGTTACTTATGCTGCTGTTGAACAAGATCGACATACAGATGATCCAGTTCAAAGCTTAAAAGAAAGTTTTGACTACCTTAGTACTTTATAAAAATAGATTGTGAGAATGAATTATGAAAAAACATTGGAATGCAAAGTGGATTATTGATCCGTCTTTTAAAGGATTAAAACCTATAGATATTTTTCGTAAAGAGATGCAATGTAAAAACATAGAAGAGCATAGAGATAATCTTAAAAATAAACATATGCTGATACGAAAAAAATTCAGAGTTTGTAATAAAGAGAAGAATGCAGTTATTAATATAACTGCTGATGATTACTATAAATTGTATATTAATGGTCAATTTGTAGGTCAAGGACCAGCTCCTGGATATTATTTTGCTTATAAATACAATTGCTATGACATTAGTAAATATCTAGTTGAGGGTGAGAATGTTATAGCTGTCCATGTATACTATCAAGGTTTACGTAATAGAGTTTGGAATAGTGGAGATTACCGACAGGGAATGATTGCAGAAGTTTATATGGATCATAATATTATTCTCTCAACGGATGAGACTTGGAAGTATCAGATATCTGAAGCTTTTAAATCTGGTGGTACAACAGGGTATGAGACCCAATATCTTGAGAATTTTGATAGTCGGTTATATGATGAAGATTGGATAACAACGGCTTATAATGATAGTAAATGGTCTCAAGTAAGTGTGAATGAGGATATTGATTATTCATTTGAAAAAGATTCTACTGTTCCTTTAGAGGTGTATGAACGAAAGGCTGTTGAAGTAAATAGGTATTATGAGAATAGTTACTTAATTGATTTCGGGCAAGAAATCACAGGTCAATTTCTAATGACAGCCCAAGGAAATGCTGGACAAGTTATTGAGATTAGATACGGTGAAGAGCTAGATGAACTTGACGAGACACATGTTCGGTATCATATGAGATGTAATTGTGACTACCAAGAGTTTTGGACATTGTCTGGAGCAGTTGATCATCTTAATATATATGATTATAAAGCTTTTAGATATGTTGAAGTTATTGTACCAAAAGGGTGTACAGTCAAAAGTGATTTCACAGCAATTGTACGCCACTATCCTTTTGAAGATAAAGGTTTTATATATCAATCTTCTAATAAAATGATAGACCATATTATTAAAATTTGTAAAAATGGAGTTAAGTATGGAACCCAAGAGGTATATGTAGATTGTCCAACAAGAGAAAAAGGTCAATATTTAGGCGATTTTACGGTAACAGGTCATTCACATATTTACTTAACAGGAAAAACCGATATGTACAAACAGACTCTAATTGATTTCGCCAATTCAACATTTATTTGTCATGGAATAATGGCAGTAGCTCCTGGTGCTCGTATGCAAGAAATTGCTGATTTTTCTATGCAGTGGCCAATGCAATTACATCAATATTATAGACAAAGCGGCGATAAATCATTTTTGAATGAGATGTATAAAAAATTGGTTGATCTTGAAGAATATTTTAAGTCATATGAAAGAAAAGATGGATTATTGGTAAAAGTTGATGAGAAATGGAACTTGGTTGATTGGCCAAATAATTTACGTGATAATTATGATTGTGAATTAAGTAAACCGATGGGTGATGAGTGTCATAATGTAATTAATGCTCATTATTATGGAATGTTAACATATATTGAGAAGATTAGATCTATCTTACATATTGAACCGATAAATGATTTAGATAGTTATAAAAAGTCATTCGTGAAGGCTTTTTATAATGAAGAATTACAGCTTTTTGTAGATAAAGAAAATTCTACACACTCAGCAATGCACTCTAATGCATTACCTTTACTTTTTGATTTGTTTCCAACAAACAATATTGAAAATGCTGTAAAATTAATTAAGAATCGTATTCACCATTGTGGAGTTCAAATGAGCTATTTTGTTTTGAAAGCGCTAGCTAAAGTAGGGGAATATGAAGCAGTTTATACGTTCATAAAAGAATTATGGAGTACGATGGTAAAAGAAGGAGCTACCACATGTTATGAAGCTTGGGGAAAAAATCAAAAATTCAATACTAGTTTATGTCACCCATGGGCAAGTGCACCTATTCCCATATTGGTGGAAGAGGTTATAGGATTAAATCCAGAAGAACCTGGATGGAGTAAGATTCGATTTGCTCCCCATATACCAGAGTCTTTAGAAACCTTTAAATTAGAGGTAAAGGTTAAGTGCGGGAGAATCAATATCAAGAAGGAGAATGGGATTCTTACCATTGAAGCACCTCATGGTGTTGAAATAATTCATTAGATTTTTGTATTCAATTAACTATATAATGTATTTCATTATATAAAGTATAAATGGAGATGAATAATTTTGAGTAAGACAAATGTAGTGGTAATTATGGCGGATCAATTGAGGGCTGATATGTTGGGAGAAGATACACCGAATATCACTCAGATTGCTAATGAAGGTGTGAAGTTTAATAGAGCATATTGTGCCTCTCCGTTATGTGTACCTGCAAGAGGCGCATTTTTCACAGGAAAATATCCTAACATTAATGGGAGTCTTATAAATCCATGGTTTAGTCTAGATGCACACCACGGCGATGTAAATAAAGATGTACCTAATTTATATAGAATGATGGAAAGAGAATGGGATAGTTGGCATGCAGGAAAACAACACCTTTATACCGAAGGGGGAAAAATGGAGAACGATCCCAATTCCAAAACCAATTGGATAGCTACAAGTGCTACATATGATAAATATTTAAAAGATCATAATAAACAAAGACCTGGTGGACCGAATTTTAGAGGTAGAGTTGCTGAAATGACTCTTGGAAAATTTACAAGAGTAAAAGATTATTCTATTCCAAAGACTGGATGTTATAAAGAGGGATTTGATACCTTTTTTGATGGATACTTTGCCAATTCGGCGGTAAAAGCAATCAGGAAAAGAGATAAAAGTAAACCTTTGTTACTTAATGCAATGTTTTTAGCACCACACCCACCATTGGATATACCGGAACCTTGGTATTCTATGTACAAGGAAGTTGATGTGCCTGAAAATGTAGGCAAATGGAATGCGGATCAGTCACCACTTCAAATGTACAATCTTACGGGTATACTGGGGAGTCGATATACAAGAGAAGATTGGAAAGATATTTGGCCAGTCTATAAAGGGTTAGTTTCGTTGCTTGACCATTGTGTTGGAATGATTATTGATGAACTTAAGGTTCAAGGTATATATGATGAAACCTTGATTATTTTTACCAGTGATCATGGTGAGATGTTAGGGTCACATTCCTTATGGCAAAAAATGTGTATGTATGAGGAATCAGTTAGAATACCACTATTAATGAAATTTCCATCAGGTGTGGATTGTAAGGGAAAAGAGATTGATGAAGTAGTTAGTGCGGTAGATGTATTACCTACATTGTGTGAATATTTGAAGATAGAACCACCTAAGGATTTATCAGGAGTTTCTTTAATGACGGCAATAGCAGAAGAGCCAATTGATAGAGAAATGATTTATATTCAGTTTGATGGTAATGGTGCTAGGGGTAATTTCCAACGTTGTGCTATTATGGAAAACTATAAGTTAATTATAGATATTTTTAAAGATGAGGTTTTCCTTGAATTATATGATTTAGGGGAAGATGTTGGGGAGCAAAATAATTTAATATTTGAAAAAAAGTATAGATCAATTATTATCAATATGGTCGATAGAATAAGAGAGCATATGAAGAATACAGAAGATATGTTGGAAGTTAGTGCAAATGTTTATGAAGATTTTTTAGAGAACTATAGCCAATTAAGAGTAAAATAAGACATTAAATAGATAAGGAGAATAGTTAAATGATAATCAGTAAAAAATTCCCAAGATATGAAAAATTCGAACCTAAAGTGCCAGTGTATTGTGTTACTCCAGGTGAAGGCCGTATTCTACATAGATTTTTTGATACTTCACCTTTTAGTCCATCAGGAAGATATATGGCATTATTTAGATTGCCTGATGAAACAGATATACCTAAACCTGGTGATAAAGGGGAAATCGTTATTGTTGATTTGCAAGAAGGTATTGAGAAAGTTGTTGCAGAGTCTCATGGATTTGAAGATCAATTAGGTGCTAATATTAACTGGGGAGAGAATGATGATTTAGTTATTTATAATGACGTTGACCCTCAAACTTGGGAATATTATGGTATTAAACTAAACTGGAAAACCGGTGAAAAAACTAGATTGGAAATAGGAGTATATCATGTATCACCTGATGGTCTTGAAGCATGTACGGGTAATCCTTCATGTAAGTGGCGTACACAGCCAGGATATGGTGTTCTTATTCCAGAAGAATTAACTAAGACAGTATCGATTATTTCAGAAGATGAGGGACTATTTATAACAGATACGAGAACTGGTAAAGCAAAATTACTTCTTTCAATGAAAGAAATTTTTGAGACTTGTTATTCAAAAGAATATATTGAAGAGAAAAAAGACGGAGAATGTTATTTATTTCATTCAAAGTATAGTCCATCAGGAAAAAAAATAATGTTCTCTACAAGGTGGATTCCAAAAGAACTTCATAATTGTAAAAGTGCTATTGGTAAACCAGAAATAAGATTTATTATTTTTACTTGTAATAGAGATGGTAGCAATCTACAAGCATCTATTCCAGAAGAGCATTGGATTAATCGTGGACATCATACTACATGGCATCCAAGTGAAGAGTTATTAACTATGAATCTTGTAAAAGATTGGGGCAAGATGTTATTCGCTACAGCTACACTTGATGGGAAGAACATAGAACCTATGTTTTGGGATGTTACTGGTTCTGGTCATCCTACAGTCCATCCAAATGGTAAATTTTTAATTACTGATGTTTATGCTCATGAGGAACTTGCTTATGGGGATGGAACAGCGCCATTAAGACTGGTATATCTTGAATCAGGAGACGAAGAAGAGCTTCTTCGTATTAATGTTAGAACTCCATATCAATCCAAGAATATGGCATTGCGTGTTGATCCTCATCCAGCATGGGATAGGACAAATAGATATGTTGCATTTAATGCCTATGAAGGTGGTACAAGAAGAGTGTATGTAATGGATATGGAAAAATATATAAATAGGTAATGTGTTAATATCAAAAAAATGAATCTTATAAAAAGTAGTAAGTAGGTTTATAGTAAATAGCTAAATGTAATGAGCCTTGAAAGTGAATTGCTTTCATAAGGCTCATTTTTTGTCTTCTAAGAACGTGTCAAGCAAAGCGGGTTTTTACATGTAGATGAAAATCCGATTTGCGTAATAATCAAGGAGGGTATTAGATATATGGATATGTATGTTGCCTTTATCATTGTACTAGCGTTTATAATAAGAATATTCAGTAGTGATTCAGAAAGTAGGTGATTTCAAAATTAGGGTAGATTAAGATACAATAGATATAATTAACAAGTATATTCTCTTTTTTAATACAACAGCTGCTCAATCTTCTTTATGTTATTAACTAAAAACATAAAGCCATACCAATATTAATTCTTAATTTATCATTTTACTATAATAAAGTAATCAAGTTATATGAAAAACTTTATTTAATTAATTATCTAATACTTTTCTATAAAATAAATGTCGATTTTTTGTATTTTCAATAATTTAAAATAATAATTAATGGATTTTTGTTTGATATTGTAGTAGTATATTCATATATTTTTAATTATTTTCACTATTGTATTTTAAGTATAAATGTAAGTTAATTGAAAGTATTATTGTATACAAAACAATTTTATATGGAGGATATTATGATTAATAGAGAAAGGTTAGAATTTTATGAAAAAGTATATGATCAAAATGGGACAAGTAAAATCTTTATTAACGCAATAATAGAGGTGTTAGAGCATCATGCACAAAACAATGTATTTTTTAAAAAGTTGTTAGATGAAAACAATTTCAAAACTTCTGATATTAAGACGGAAGAAGATCTAATAAAAATTCCATGTATTCCAGCAAATTTCTTCAAAACTTATGAATCTTTGTCAGTTGATAGAGATAAAATTTTCGTTCATGTAACAAGTTCGGGAACAGCAGGACAAAAAAGTCAAATGTTCTTCGATAAACCTAGCTGGGATTTTGGACAATCTATGATTAGAAATATGATTAAATATTATGGTTTTTTATCTAATGAAAAAACAAATTATATTCTTTATACATATGAGCCAACTAAGGGTAGTAAGTTAGGAACTGCGAAAACTGATGAGGGACTTATGCAGTACGCACCTGTCAATGATAAATTCTTTGCCCTTAAATATAATGGACATGGACATGATTTTGACGTTTTTGGAGTTATTAACAAGCTATATGAATATGAAGAACAGGGGTTACCTGTAAGAATATTCGGTTTCCCATCGTTCTTATATTTTACACTTAAACAAATGCAAGATCTTAACATGAGACCGCTTAAACTTAATACGAAATCAATAATGATGCTTGGCGGCGGCTGGAAAGGTTATGCTGATAAGCAGATAGGAAAATATGAATTATATAATTTGTGTGAAGAAATGCTTGGTGTACCACAAGAAAATTGTAGAGATGGTTATGGTTCAACTGAACATTCTGTTCCATATTTTGAATGTAAAAATCATCATTTTCACATTCCCATTTATAGCAGAATGTTTATTCGTGACTTCAAAACTCTAGAACCACTTCCCTTTGGTGAAGTAGGTTTTGCTAATTTCATTACCCCACATTTGCTAAGTGTTCCAGCGATTTCTGTACTAATGGGAGATATGGCTGTAATGCATCCAGCAGAAGATTGTGGTTGTGGTATTAATACACCTTATATGGAAATTCTAGGTAGGGCTGGTACTAGTGTTGCAAAGAGCTGTGCAATTACTGCTAGTGAATTATTAAAAAGATAGGAGTGGAATAATGGATTATATTATTAGAGGTAAATTAGAAAAAAACTGTAATATATCTGATGTTTTAAGCAAAGTAGATGATTATCTTATAGAAGATTTAGATAAATGCAATGTGAAGTACTCAACAATTATTGATGCTTTAGATAAATTAGGTGCAATGTTAATTAATGATAAACATCTATTGATGCCAGAACTTCTGGAATATGGACTTAGTGAAGAACAGGCTAAACTGACTAAAGAAGAAGCTTATTCTATCTTGAATAAAGAAGCACTTAACCGCAAAGTTTCAAGAGAATTAGGAAATAAATTCTGTATAACCAAAAGGATAAGTCCAAATGAAAATGTTTTTGAAAGATGGCAGCCTCTTGGAGTATTAGGTCATGTTACAAGCTCTAATGATGCTTTATTACCCTTTTTTAGTTCTGTTGAAGGGCTTATAACAGGTAATATCAATATTATAAAACCTGCTAGCAATACAGAAAAAATAGTTATGAAGCTAGTAGAAATCATATGTGAAATAGAGCATAAGCTAAGCCCTTATTATTATGTTTTACCATTATCATCTAAAGAAAAAGAATCTCTTAAAATGGTATTTTCATTCTGTGATGGAATTGCTGTATGGGGATCAGATAAGGCTATAGACGGTGTTAAGTCAATGGTATCTAGTAATACTAAAATTATTGAATGGGGTCATCGTATCAGTATCGCATATTTTACCAAGGATGGAGTTACCAAAAAGGCATTAGAAAATCTATGTATTGATATATGTATTAATGATCAACAAGCGTGTTCTTCCCCACAAGTAGTCTATTTTGATACTAATGATAGACAAGAACTTATATCTTATGCAGAGAAATTATATAATGCTCTTGAAATTGTATCTCCCAAATACATTATTGGTGAAATTCAAAATCTAAGTACTGCTGAAATTACATCTGTAACTTTACTTGAAAAAATGAGTGAGATTATGGGTGATAAGAAAGTATTTATTTCTCCAGACAATGATTTCAGGATTTTTGTGGATTTTGATAATAACCTAACAGCTTCACCTTTATATAGAACAGTTATCGTTAAACCTTTAGTTAGAGAAGATATTGTTAAAACTCTAAGACCATATCGCTCATATATGCAATCAGTAGCTTTAGCTTGTGACCTCAAGGAAATAGTCACATTAACTGATAAGTTATTGAAAGCTGGTATTACTCGTATTAAAAATCCAGGTTCTATGCTTGATGATTATATTGGTGAGCCTCATGATGGAGTATATGCTCTTTCACAATATGTTAAGAGAGTTAGCATTGAATCTAATGTATTACCAAAAGCAATGATGAGTTTCTCCGAGATTATTTCGCAAGATAGTAAACCTTTTTGTGATGGTACACCTATCTTGAAGAAAAAAGATTTTCACCATCCAGATTACCAAGGACAACCAGGGTATATATTGTTAAAGAGTGGTGGTAGCTCAGGTAAGTCTATCTATGCTCCTCATAAATATGAAGATGCAGAAACTACATATATAACTGGAGGAAATGCTATGCTTGCAGCTGGATTGGACCCTAAGAGTGATATATGCATTAATCTATTTTATTCAGGTCATCTATATGGAGGATTTATAAGTATATATGAATCATTAAAGTATTTAGGTGTTACACAGTTACCAATGACGGCTATAGATGATTTTGATTCTGTAGTTAATGAAATCATTAATAATAATGTAAATGTTCTTGTTGGCATGCCTACTTATCTAATGAGGTTGTTTGATGAACAGAGTGAGAGATTAATTAATTATAATAATATTAATAAAATCTTTTATGCTGGTGAACATTTTTATCCACAGCAAGTCAAACTTTTAAAAGAAAAATATGGTATTAAGATAATTAAATCATTAGTTTATGGTTGTAACGAATTAGGTACCATCGGGTATTCTTGTGAGTATTGTACTAATAATGAACATCATTTGAATTCTGATTCCAAGTATCTTGAGATTATAAAGATGGATTGCGATGAGCCAGCTGAGAATGGTGAAGTAGGAAGAGTCATAATTAGTTCAACAGATGATTCACTTAATATATATAGATATGAGATTGGAGATTTAGCTAGATTAATTACGGAACCTTGTAAATGTGGTAGATTAACCCCAAAATTTGAGTTACTAGGAAGATATGGAGATATATTAAGGTTTGCTACTAGTTACATTAATACCAAAAAAATTAAAGATATCTTATATAAAGAATTAGGTTATAATGGAGAACTTCAAATAATCTTAGATTGTATCGATGGTATACCTGAGATGACAATATGTGTTAATGATAGTCTGGATAGAACTAACATAATTCATATTTTAAGAGAAAATTATTATGAGATCGATGATGTCATTAAGTCGAAGATGGGTAATATATTTGTGAAAAATTGCACTAAAGAGGATTTTATATTAAGCGAATATGGAGGAAAAATAAGATTAGTCGTTGATAGGAGAAATACTAATGAAAAATGATGTACTGATTTCTAAGGCATATTACAAGCTACTGATACCAACAATGTTGACCAATTTGGTTTCATCAGTAGGTTCCTTTGCTGATACTATAATTTTGGGCAATATGATAGGAGAAAATGCTCTTGTTGCCATGACTTTTAATGCACCTCTTTTCACTATCATCAACACAATAGCTGCTATTTTTGCTGTTGGTGGAACTACACTCATGGGACATTATTTAGGTAGTGGTAAAAAGGAATCTTCATGTAAGGTTTTTAGTCTTGTAATATCTTATGTTGTTTTTATTGGGCTTTTGATGACTTGTCTCGGATTGTTTTTTATTGATGATATCATGTATGCGTTAGGTTCTAGAGGAGAAGTCTTCAATTATACTAAGGCATATGGAATCATAATAATAGCGGGTATATTAGTGTTTCTGATTAATGTTATTTTTGCATTTTTTATAAGGATGGATGGTAAGCCTAAGCTTGCGATGGCAGGAATGCTTACTTCTATTGCACTTAATATAATATTGGACCTTTTATTTGTAGGACCTCTAGGAATGGGAGTTGCAGGAGCTTCTCTTGCCCTTGTGTTATCTCAAGTGGTTAGCATTATAATTATGTCCACCCATTTCTTCACTGCTAGTAATACACTGAAATTCAAGTTTTACTTATCTGTTAAAGATTTGATTAAAATATTTAAAACTGGTATTGGTACATCTACAACATTCATATACCAATCAATAGCTTTATTTGTACTCAATAATGTTATTTTCAGATTGTCTGGAACTATAGGAATGGCTACATACACTGTTATTTATAATGTCTCACTACTTTCATTGACACTTTTTGAAGGTATAAGTCAGACTATACAGCCTTTAGTCAGTTTCAGTTATGGAGAACAAAATAGTACTGATATCTTAATTATAATTAAGAAGGGTTTGAAAACTGGTATTATATTTAGTTTTATCGTAATTGCATTTTTGGAGATTTTTCCACAAGCTTTAATCGTATTATTCGGTATAAAAGACAGTAGCATTATCACAAGCTCCATATATGCAATTCGTATTTATGCTATAGGGATTGTATTAATGACTATTAATGTAATCATGAGCTATTATTACCAATCTACTGGTAAAGAAAAATTTGCAGCAATAATTGTTTTGTCTAGAAATTTAGTCTCACTTTTTATTGGTGTATTACTATTCGGACTTTTATTTGAACTCAATGGTATCTGGTTCGGTTTTGTTTTTGCAGAGATTTTAACTTTTATTATGTGGATAGCAATAGCTAATTACTATAGAAATAAGAAAGCGTGTAAATCTATTTTTTTAATTGACGCTACATCTGAATTAAATTTATCAGTGGAAATGAACAATACTAACTATAATAAAGATACCAAAAATATTATAAAAAAATATATCCTAGGAGAAAACTTATCTACAAACTTAACTAATTACATCTTTAGTATTATCGACGTAAGTATTAGACAATTATCTAGGAACAATACATTAAAAATATTCATAAATAATAAAAGCGATGATTTAACTGTTGTTATAAGTAATGATGGTAAAGTACTCAATATAGATGATAAAGTGTCTGTTCCATCAACTATTAGAATAGATAAATATGAAAATAGTGTTTTCTATGGTCTTAATAGAACAGTTATTAACATAAAAGATGATATTGCTTAGAGCTGAATATTATACTTTATTTAACGGAGGATTATAATGACATATGAAAAGATCAGTTATATATGAAAAGAAAATCAATAATTATAATAATGCATACATAGAAAAATCGCCGGATAATTATAGCTTGGTGAAATCAACAAAACATATGCAGCTTTTCCAGATATATTTACCTTTGACGATAAATCAATCAAAGAATACTTCACTGAGTACTCAAATTCTAGATCGTAATTTCAAGTGTAAAATTGCTAATAGTAACTATAAGGATATCATAGAAGCTATTAAGTGTATCTATTCTGTATATGGCTATCGTTACTCTTATAGAACTTTTTATTATCCTAATAAGTTCAAGCGACTTATGGATAAAGATAGAATTAAATCTTACTTAATGATAAATGAGCATGGTCAAATAGGTGGACATGCTGCGTTAATAAAAAGTGATAGTTTCCGTTTACTTCCTGAGGTTACTATGATAGTTGTTAAACCAGCTTTTAGAGGTCTTAAGTTGTCTTGCCTATTACTTGACTGCATTCTAGAAGCATCTAATGGATTAAGAATAAATGGGCTATGTGCTCAACCTGTTGTTTTTCATTCTATTAGTCAAAAAATTTTTTATGATAGAGGTTTTGTTGCATGTGGCTTTCTATTCCATTATCTCAATGAAGAGGTAACTGAACTATTCAGCAAAGAACGAAGGCTTGACTTAGCCTTATGTGTAAAAACTATTAATAAAAAGTATGTTACGAAAATATATCCACCAGAAGAACATGTATATTTTATCAAAAACATTTATAGAAAATTAAGTATAAAATGTGAAACATCCAGATATAGGATTATAGAGTCTAGTAGCGATTTTGATTATAGCTTTGACAACAATCTGGGTATATGTACTATTATTTTTGATAGGGTGGGTAAAGACATCAGTAATCTAATAGATAGTGTAATAGATGAGTGTGAACTTAATAAAAAAGAAATGATAGTTATGTATATCAACATGAAAAATCCTAGTTGCAACTATGGTTATAAAACCGCCATTGACAAAGGTTTTATTTTTTCGGGAATTAAGCCTTTAAGTGACAATGGTGATTATATTATAGTTCAGCACATGCTTAATCACTCGATTGATTATGATGTAATAAAAGCAGAGTATGATTATAAAAACTTATTAGAATACATTAGATTATTTAATGAAAGGAACTGATAAATTATGAGAGTATATCCACTTGATTATATTGTTGATTATGCGAAGACTAATTCGCCATATTATAAAAAACTATATAGAGACCTTCCAGGCAATATGGATTTTACAGATCTGCCTATTGTTGATCAAAGTACTTTTTGGAAAGCAATGGAGGATGATAAACAAAATATTCTTACAGGTAAGCAAATAGAAGGTAGAGTTTTTAAAAGTGGTGGGACAACCGGTCACCCTAAGTATTCTCCTTATACTACTAGTGAATGGGAGACAATGTGTGAAGGATCAGCTTTTTATTTAGCTGATAGTTCAATTAGGCATGGTGATATTATAGCTAATACCTTCTATGCTGGTAATCTATATGCTAGCTATGATTATGTTACTATGATGCAGTATTTTTGTCCACAAGAATTTTTATTATTGAATATAGGTGGACATAATCCTGTTAACGATATTGTTGATTCGATAATAAGTGCTAAGGCTAATGCGTTAGCAGGCTTACCCTCAGTAATATTAAAGATTATTGATTATGTATATGATAACAAGATTGATGGTTTTAATATTGACACTATATGCTTTGCTGGGGAAAGTCTTCAGAAAGAGCAACGTTCTCTAATCTGTAATAAGCTTAATAGAGATATAGAGTTCCGTTCTTTTGGCTTAGCTGGCAATGATTATGGCATTGTAGGTTATTTTAGTGACGACTGTGGTATTAACGAACATAGGATTTCTGATAAATTCTGTATTTTTGAATTAATTGACCCTGATACTAACGAAGTGATAACTGAAGAAAACCGTCCGGGGAAAATCTGTATTACTTCTCTATATAGATTACTTATGCCACTTATTCGTTATCCCATTGGTGATATGGGTATGTATAGTGAGCCTGCTGGTAAACCCAATAGAAAATTTAAACTTGTGGGAAGAAACGAAGAGGTTGCCAGGATTAGTTTTGTTTCAATACATATTGAAGAGATTAAGCAAATTCTTAAGAAACTTAATCTTGGAGATAGTAATTTTCAAGTTCTACTTACTAAGGAAAATGGACTTGATAGATTAACTATTAAAATTGCATCTAGTGCTGATATTACAGAACAGGTTGTTAAGGAACTTCAATGTCAGTGCCCTTTCTTAACTGATACTTTAAATAAAAAAATGATACAACCTGTTAAGATTATATGGTGTACTAATAGCGATCTAGATTATAATAGACGTACTGGGAAATTAAGAAAGTTGATAGACTTACGATTTAACTAGAATAATTTTATAGTCCATATTAATGATAATAAATGTTGGGGTATTTTTTAGTACCCCAACATTATATAAGCAGACTATTAAGACTAATACATGTTGATTAATTATGAATTATCCTAGACAACAATTCAATTTCATGATTCTTATAGAAATTTATTTTTTGGTTTTCTTACGTCTGTTAAGTATGAAATTAACTTCATTCATATTGATACTTCCAGTTAATAACAAAAGAGGTGCGGTAATTATCATGAATAGGCAGATATTTATCAAAGTAGTAATCAATAGCGAAAATGGTAAGGTAATGAATTTGTCTAGTAAGTCAATTGCAGACACAGATGCTAAGCATGCAAGTATAGGTTTTATAAGCCAATTACTTACTTTAAAGTTAATTGATGTAATCCTAATTAAATGAATTATATTAAGGGTAGATACAATTACGAAACTACTTAATAATCCCCATAGATAACCTTTTAATCCATACATAGGAATTAGAATGAATATGAATGCTATCCTAATGCTAAGACCTATTATATTATTACGAAAAACGATCAATTGTTTATTAAGCCCATTTAGTATACTCCCCAGTGTTGTTTGAAGATAAATAAAAGGACACAGCCAAGCTAGAATAGTCAACAGAATACCAACATATTCTTCTTGATATACTATAACCCCTAATGTTTTACCATAAGATAAGAATAAAAATGTACTAATTATTCCTATTAAAATAGTAAATTTCATTGTCTTGGTAGTTGTGAAGTTTATCATTTTCTTATTTTTGTTAGCAGAAGCTGCGGATACTGTTGGTAATAGCATTAATGAAATAGAATTAGTAAACACTGATGGAAAAAGAATTAGGGGTAAAGCCATTCCAGTCAAAATACCATATGTACTTAGAGCTTCAGAATGAGTGAAACCAAATAATTGCAATTGAGTTGGAATAAGGATTGTTTCAATACTGGTCAATATAGTTGTTATTAATCTATTAGAAGTTATTGGAACAGCAATAGCTGATATTTTTTTTAATATTATATAGTAACTTTGAGGTTTTTTAGAGTTTTTCTTTAAAGAATTGAATTTATATGCTATTGCTACTGTTGCAAAGGATATTATTTCGCCACCTACCATGCCTATTATAGCCATAGCACATGCATAGGTTAGACCTTTTGGAATAAAAAGCGATGATAGTAGATAAATAATAGTTATTCGGGTAATTTGTTCAAGTATTTGTGATAATGCGGGTACAGTAGGATATTTTAACCCATAAAAATATCCTTTAATACAGGACATAATAGCAGTAAATGGTATTGATAGAGCCATTATTTTTATTGCCAATGCTGTTCTAGGTTCGTTAATCAACTTGCTACTGATTAAATCCGCATTAAATATTAATATCAGCATGAGAATAATAGATAAAGTAAAAGCAATTATCGAAGATGCGCGAATAATCCTTTTGAGATTAGAATTGTTGTTTTTTGCTTTTTCTTCAGCAACAAGTTTAGAAACAGCTGTAAATATACCTGAACAGCAAATAGTATAGCATATCATATATATTGGAAAAACAAGCTGGTATAATCCCATACCTTCAGCACCAATTAAATTACTCAAGTATATTCTATTTGCAAATCCTAATATTCTAGTGATGAGAGCTGCTATTGTAAGAATTATGGTACCTTTTATAACTGAACTTTTTTTCATTTTTATTATTCAATCCTTTCATTGAATGTAATAATATATATTTGCTTTTTCTATAGTTATGTACTTGATTTTTTCTTATTAAATATTTCTTTCGGTCTGAATTGATTAAAAAGCATATAGGTATGATATTATAATTAGTAATAAGCCTAAAGTAATATATTCTTTAGAGCTTTTCCATATTCATTTTATTTGCTATAATGAGAAATGTGGAAAGGAGGTTATCATGAAATATCTAATTATTACGCCATTATGTTTTTTTATTGACCAGATTTGTAAGATGAAAGCAGTTAATGAAATGGATCATACAACTAGTAAACCAATACTAAATAATAATATATTTTTGAAACTCAATTATAATGAAGGTGCTTTTTTAGGTTTTCTTAAGAATAAAAAATCTTTTTTATTAGTAGTAAATATTGTTTCAGTCATAGTATTATTAGGTCTGAGCATAACTTATGCTTTTATAAAAGGTAATAATATTTTACATATAGGATTAGCTTTTTTGACAGGTGGAGCATTAAGTAATGTTTTTGATAGAATACGGCTTAAAAAAGTTGTTGACTATTTTTCATTCAAATGGAAACCTGATTTGATATTTAATTTAGCTGATATGTTTGTTTTCATAGGTTGCATTTTGTTGATTATAAGTGAAATGAAACCTAATTCATAGAAAATATTATTTTGATAATTGGGGAATACTATAAAAATTAAATGCAGTAAATACTATTAGGTATTTAATATTACTAGATACTAGACAGAATTTTATATACATGATGAGGTGAATAATATATGAATAAGATTAAGAGGTTAATGAGTGTAATTGTGGTTATTATGCTATGTCAGAGTTTGTTACTGGCTGGCTGTAGTAAAAAGGATGAAGATAATAAAGATAAAAATCAGATTAAAAAGGAAAATAATAGTGATAAAGTTGATAATGAGATTCCAAATTCAATTCAAGATAAAGAAATTGAGATTTCAGAATATGACTTGGGTCAAAGTGAGATCAAGCAGAGTTCAGGTATAATTATGCCTTATGATATGGTAGGTACTATTGCAGCACCAAAAGAAGGAGATAATTATCCAGTTGTATTTATAATGCATGGTTCTCATATGATAGAAGACTATAATAAAGATAGATATGATTTAGGATTTAAATATTTGGTAGAAGCATTAGCAAAAAAAGGATTTGTTGCTGTTGCTTTCAATATTAACGCACAATATCATCTGGAATTTGGTGAGCCTATAGCACATGAGAGATTAATTAATATCTTCAATGAGCATTTTGATAAACTAGAATCAGCAATTAAAGGTGATAGTGATGATTTTGGTATTGAATTGAAGAATAAAGGGGATTTGTCCAATATTGCTATGATAGGTCATTCAAGAGGTGGAGGAAGTTTGGATGCAATAATTAATGACCAGAAAGATAAAGGTAACGATAATGTTTTTGGAATCATTAAAGTAGCTCCCTCAAATGTTATGGTTATAGAAAATAATAATCCGGATATTCCAACAGGTATAATATTACCTCAATATGATGGAGATGTATCTTCTCAAGATGGACAAATGACATTTGATGAATTAAAAGGAAATCCATTAAGAAAATCTTTCGCTTCTCTAGTATTCTTAAAAGGAGCAGGACATAATTTCTTTAACGATAATGTCGAACAGGATGATAGAGAAAATTATAGTAACCTGACAGTTGATGATAAAAAGATATTTTTGACAAGAGAACAACAAAAACAGTTTTTAATTGATTATTCCATAGATTTTCTTAACAAAGCATTAGGTGAAGAAGTTGATAATAATTTATTTGATGCCAGTAAATCTACTTCTAACACAGCATATGGCTTACAAGCAAAAACTTCTTTAATTACTGGGAACAGAACAGAGATATTATTGGCGGACAGTCAAGACAGTGTTGGTGAAAATGAATTTGGTGGAAATAATATATCTGAGAATGTAGAAGTTAAGTATTTAACTGAAAGTTATATACCTAATAAAGACCAGTTATTGAACTTTGACCATCCGACTAATTATGAAGAATATGGATTATTTAGGATCGATTATACTAACAAAAATGGTAAATTCATGATGGAAATACCTAAGGATAATCAAGATATGAGTAACTACCAAGCTATATCTCTATATTTAGCCTTATATCCTGGTAGTGATTTAAATAAACCAAGAGAAAACCAAGCGTTATCTATTGTTGTTAAGGATAGTAATGGTAAAGAAGCTAAAGTAATTCTAGATGATAAGACAATTGCATTAGATTATCCCCAAGGAAAATCTATTACAAATGAATATACAACTTTCTGGTCTTTAAAAACTCCTTTGTCAGAAGCTAGAATACCTTTAAGTGAATTTAAAGATATAGATATCAAAAGTGTCGCTAGCATTTCACTTTTGTTTGACCAGAAAGACAGTGGTAGTATAATACTAAGAGATATAATGTTAACGAAATAAAGGATATTTTATGAGGAACAGTGGAGCACATTCTGCTGTTCTTTTTTTAGTCTTAAATAATATCTAAAATCTATCGTCAGTATATGATGGATAAATATTTTTAGAACGTCATACATATTATATTTGCTTAATCAATCACTAAGTCTACAGAATGTAATTTTTCCATGTAATTTTTCGCCTTGTACAATAGAGACAGAATTTTATCGATAAACAATAAAAAAATATTGATAAATGTATTTGCTTATGTTAATATTATTAGTGCATGGAATATTATTTATAAATTGGAGGAAGATTGATATGAAATTAATTAGCAATAAAACGTTATCTACATTTCTTAACTTTTTCATGATAGTTCTATTAGCATTAACACTAATGACTTTAATTTTATTACCTTGGATAATCAAAGAGTATATGAAATTAATTTATCCAGCTAGTATTTATCCAGAATTTGATTATTATACAATTTTAGCTATATTGTATGTAGCAGGTATTCTAGCAGGGGTCATACTTAATACTCTCAGAAAAATCTTCACTACCTGTAAGTTGGAAAATCCATTCATTTATGAGAATGTAAAAAATCTTAAAATCATAAGTTTGGCATCTTGTATTATTGGAATAACATTTATTATAAAAATGTTCATTATTAGTTCGTTGATGACGATAGTTGTTGTTTTTGTATTTATAGTTGCATCACTATTCTCATTAATCCTGTCACAAGTATTTGAAAAAGCAGTGGCCTATAAAGAAGACAGTGATTATACCATTTGAAAGATGGTTAAGAAAGGGAAGATATTATGGGAATCATAGTTAATTTGGATGTTATGATGGCTAAGAGAAAGATTGGTTTGTCAGAACTTGCTTCAAGAGTTGGAATAACTAATGCTAATTTATCTATACTAAAAAACAATAAAGCAAGAGCTGTAAGATTCAGTACACTTGAGGCAATATGTAGAGAGTTACATTGTCAACCAGGAGATATATTGGAGTATGTGGATGAAGATGAATAAGAAATTGATGTAGGGGTGTGTTATTATGTTAAAGGTCAGTAATGATAAGATTTTAAGTTTCCTTAGTATTATATTAGGAGTGTTGTGGATTATATTTTTTTATGATTATGATATAGGAATTTCATATACTGTTTATACATTATTAATTGTAGCATTTCAATATTTTGCATTATATAAGAATGACAAGTTAAGAAATAAATCGTATATTATAGGAAGCATATATATAATACTTTTGTCTACTATTTTTTTTAGAAGTGATTTTGAAGTTTTTAGAGTTATTAATTTCATTGGAATACCATTTCTTATTTGTGCCAATATCGCACTGAATTTAAATAATAGTGTAATAGACATAAAAGAATTAATTTTTGATAGTTTTCGTGTGTTGTTTATACCAATAAGCAAGATGAATAAAATTTTCACGGTTGTTTTTAATACCAAGAGTAAAGAAACCAGAAACAAGAAACTACAAAATATAACTAAAGTACTAATAGGTATAGTAATATCCATTCCATTTGTTTTTGTTGTAATTAATTTTTTATCTGCTGCTGATATAGTTTTTGCAGACAAATTAGAACAAGTAGTGGATCAGATAAGTAATATCATTGATAGTAATATAATTATAAAGCTCATTCTTTGTATTATAATTTCCATGTACTTGTTTGGACAGATTTATTATATCATATATACTAACAGAGAGAAGACTACAATAGATAATGATGAGTCAGTTAATAAAAAAGGGTTTGATAGGATTATATCCATTACTATTACCCTTATCATAGATATGATTTATGTATTTTTCTGTATTATTCAATTCATATATCTATTTGGAAAAAGTAATAATCTACCACAAGGATATACATATGCTGAGTATGCTAGAGAAGGATTTTTTCAATTGGTATTCTTAAGTGTCGTTAACATTATTTTTGTACATATGATTAATAAATTTTATTTGGGAATTAAAGTGGTTAAAGATAATATGGTCAATAGATACAAAAAAGATTCTGTCATGAATATTTTATTATTTGTAATGGTTCTATGTACCTTCGTGTTGATTTTCTCTTCGCTATATAGAATGAATTTATATGAAAATGCTTATGGATACACAAGGCTTAGATTGTTGGTTCATATGTTTATAATATTAGAAGCAGTAATAATGATATTTACATGCATTAATATATTTAATAAGAAATTTCCTGCCATTAAGATTACTATAGTAGTTTCATTATTAGCATATCTGATTATAAATTTCGTGAATATAGATTCAATTATTGCTAAAGAGAACATTGATCGTTATATTAAGACTGGCAAAATAGATTCGGAATATCTATTTTCATTATCCACTGATGCTGTTGGAGAAATGGAGAAATTGAAAAGTATACATATGGAAATATATAATGAATATAAGTCTAACATAGCAAACAGAGTTGATGAAGATATTCATTGGCAATCTTTTAACATATCTCATTATGATGCTAGGAAAATATTACATGATTAATTTCCAATCTCTTGCAATAGATTGTACAGTCCTTTATAATTGTTTTAATGAGTAATTGTAATAGGATGGTGATTATAGTGAAACATATTATTGGTATTTTTACATTGATAATATTTCTATTAACAGGTTGTGCAGCTGAAACAGATGTAAAGACTAATGTTGAGACGGATGTTGTTACTGATATTACTGATGTAAAAGATGATATTAAAGAAATTAATGAAAAAGGTAATGAAAATAACATACCTAATAAGAAAGATGACATATCAATAGATGATGATAATATATGTGAAAAATTTATTGGCGATTGGAAGATAAAGGCTTATTCTGAAGAAGATTTTTTTGTTACTGCTGAATTGGATTCCCAAGATAATGGAATAGGTATTTATCAAGATCATATAATTGTTTATGCATGTGAAGTTAATGATTATATTTTATTTAGGTATGATATTGAAGAAATTGATGAAAATAATCTAGTTGTTAGGATTAATGAAAAAGAAACTTCGTCTGGTCGGAAGATTAACGATAATACGAAAGTATCATTGGTTATAGAAGAAAATAATGATAATATTTTAAAATGTTCTTTTACTAAAGAAACTGATGAAGGTACATATAACAATACTTATATTTATGAGAGAGACACTGAAGGTTTGTTAAACGAATTTTATGTAGATAAACAGGAAAATAATAACGATTATAAAGAAAATGATGAATTGATCAGAAAAATTCAAAATGAATGGTTTTTGGATTATGATGATATAAAGGAAACTGAATTTCTTAGATTCGATGATGAAAACGGTATTAGGTCATATGATATAATAGGAAATTCCATATGGTCTAAACATTATGATCTGGAAGGCAATCTGTTATGGAAATCAGGAGAAGAAAATTATAAGGCTTATTCTATATCGGATGATAGTGTAGTTCTAGAAATAACAAATGAACAAGGGGATTTAGATAATATTATTGGAGTATATTATCTAATACAATTTAAAGATGATGAAGTAACAATTAAGGAATTTGATTATTTTAGTGATACTTGGTTTCGATTTAATGATGAGAAAGTAGTTAATGATTCCTTAGAGTCAGTTGTTATTTTAGTTAATCACAAGAATAATCTATTTGCTTTCAACAATGAACAAAGAATATTCTTTAATGAATTGATTGGTAAATGGGGAGCACTGAAAGAGAAAGATTATGATGCATATAACTATAATCTAGTAATTAATAATTATAATATAGATTTTTATAAATATGCTACAGGGTTTATGGAAGCAATCAATTTTACTATAGAAGAGATAAATATTGATGAAAAAGAAGTGCTCTTGAAAATTAATCAATATACATGGTCGGATGAGATGGACTGTGAAACAAAATATGTTGACAAAAATATTAAAATACTTCTTAATGAGGAAGAGACAAAGTTGACATTGACCATTTTGAATGATGATGAATTTACAATATTTGATATGGATGAAGGTAATATTGGTGATATTGAGTTTGAAAAAACAGTAGATTAATTATCTTAAGTTTTTATATACATTAAATACCATCAGTTATAACTATTGATATGCTATTCTAAAGGGGATTATCTACTTTAGAAGCATATCAGAGTTATAGGATGGTTTAACATAGTGTTGATTGATATTTATAGTCTAATCATTGTAAAAATTCTATTATATTTCAGATTCACTGATATCTTTTAGCAAATCAGCCATTTCAGCTTCAAGTTGTGCTGACTGAACTTCTAGCTCAGAAACTTGAGTGTTAATGGATTCTATTCGTTTTAAATACATACTTATCAATTCTTGATTTTTAGTTTGATTTGCTTTATCAAGTTTTGCGTTTATAAGTTCTTTTTTAGCGTTTGCTTTATCTAAGCGTTTTTTAACTTTATCATATTTCTCTAACAAATCTTGATATTTTTGCATTTTACTATTCATGTCATTGAGTTTATCTGATTTGCTTTCCAATAAACCCATAAGTTCTTTTTTAACGTCAACATTAATATCTGCATCATCGATTGATTCCATCAATTCATTCAATGCTTTAATGTCCTTATTTAGGCTACTGGTATATTTATTGATTTGATTCATTAGATTTTTTGATTCAATTATTTCTTCAGGTGTGCTTGAGAGTAATAGTTCTTTTAACTTATTCATTTTATCACTGATTTTTGATGCTGAGTCAAAGATATCAGTTACTTTGGCAAAGGTTTCATAAGTTTTGAAGTCGCTTACTTTACTGAAATCTATTTTGCTTTCTATATATTTGTTGAAGTCTTGCTTGGAATCTTCCAAGAAATAATCTTTTGCTGCAAAAGCTACATTATTAAAAAGTTCAGCATAAGATTTTTTGTTTAATGAAGATTCCATATTTTCTTCTTTATATAATTTTTCTATCTTATGGAGCATTTTCGAACACTCATTATCTACTGCATCTTGGAATGCAGAATCTAATCTATCTAGATATTCTTCTTTTTTGTTATCAGGAGTTTTTTCAATAATCTTATCATATATTTCAGCATATTTTTCGCCAAACTTCTTAATGATGTCACTGCTATTGTTATCTTTAACCGATAGTCTGTTGCTATCTGTTTCAGCCTCATCAGCTATAGCCTTAAAAATATTTTCATTAAAATATTTGTCTATACCATCATCAGATATATCTACTATTACATCTTGTTTAGTATTAACACTATTATCTTGGTATTTCTTATTAGTTAAATTTATGTTTTTTAAAGGATTAGTATAAAGATTAGGATTTGTTATATTATTATAGTTGATTTTCAAAATCAATTCCCCCTTAATATTATTGTTCAATTATATATCGGAATATTTTATAAAAAATTAACTAGGAAATTATTGCAAAATTAATTATAGAATAATCTTAGGTTGTTAAGAAGAGAATATATCTATAGAAAAAAATAGGGAGGGATAATAATTGAAAAAAATTAATACAAAAGTTGATGAGAGTCTTAATAGAATTATAACAAAAAATGCTCTTGGAAATTCTTTTACTATAGAAGCCACATGTTTTTTGCCAGATTCATATTTGGATTCTGATAATGAATTAAAAGACAAGCATCAAGAAGAAAGCGATATTATCAAAAATGATTTGAATGGAAGGATACCATAATAGTAGGGGCTTTAAAAAAGCCCCTTTTAGTTATTATTCTTTTACAGGTAATATATATACCACTAAAATAATAATGAAAGCCAATAAAGTTGTTAAAATACCTCCTTCTAATCCAAAATCACCTCCAGTCAGGATATTATTATTTATAATTCTAACTGGATAGATTGAATCCCACATAGTTGTTCCGCTTACATTAAATCCAAAGAGACCACCTTGAAAGAAATTCCAGGTTATGTGGAAGCCTGTTGCCATTAATATGTTTTTGGTTTTTAGTGTCATATAAGTAAATAATACACCAATTATAACTATATTGATAAGTCCAATAACGCTAACTGAAGGATTAGATAGATGTAATACTGAAAAAATTATTGCAGGTATTATATAAATAACATATTTATTATTATACCTGCCTAATGTATGTACTACATAACCTCTTATCAATACTTCTTCGTCAATGCCCACTAGTATAAAAATAATTAATGCATATAATGCTTCAATTGTAAATTTTGGTTTATTGATGCGATAAATAAGTTCGGCATTATTAGTTGCAAATAATATCATAGCTATAATTATTATAGCTAATGCACCCAATAATAATCCAATAAGGAAATGCTTAAATGATTTTTTTGAAATTATTATGCCGTAGTTACGAGGGTATCTCTTTTCTAGAAAGTAAACTAAAACAAATGCAATTATAAGAGATAATACTGAGATGGTCTTAGCTAGTATACTGTATGTATAATAATTATGAGAGTGTTGATTCAGTAGTAATAAAAATACAAATTGAATGCTGAAATAGAAAGCAATAAAAAATGTTATTTTGATGCCTGAATAAATTTTGCCGTATTTATTCTTGAAAAGATTCATCTTACATCATCCTTTATATTTTATAAAAATCATTCGAATTTTACGAATAGCTTTTCACAAGCTTTTTTAACTGATATTTTATTAGTAATATATGCCACTATCAGCAAAATTATATCTAATACGATAATTATGTCTAACGTTAGCTTATCATAAAAGTAACAAGTTGAAAATAAAATAACAATATAGCAGGTAAATATTAGTACAATAGAGAGTACTTTCGCTACTGTAGAAAATGTTTTTATTATGCTTGGTCCTACCACATTAAAGTTGATTATAGATATCAAGTAAGCTAATAATAGTAATAATAAATTATTGATGTTATTAATATCATTTTTTTTGGCAATTATTATAAATACAATATTGGTAATATATATCAACAAGTTAATTATATATATTGTTAAATACCAGCTTCTGATTATTTCATCTACTTCTACAGGCAAAGAACGTTGCAACAAAAGGGCACTGTCTAAACGGTCTCTCTTTGGTAGAAAAGTAGAAAAATATATATAGGAATATGATAGTGTGATTGAGTAAGAAAGTATGTATATATGGGAAACATTATTGAATAATAGATATATAATGTTATTTGCGATAATAAAAAAAATTATATATATTATACTTGAATCCCTAATATTGGATAATATTAGTTTTTTCATAAAAAAGTCCTTTCAATATCAGTTAAAGTCTCTTAACTTAACCATAAATAATGATATTAAACAAGAAATAGGAATGAATGATATTCCTGCTAACAATATTATATTTATGTATTCACTGGAAAAAATCTTGTTTACATTAATTATAGTATAAATAAAGAAACAAGTAAAATAAAATACTAAACTTATTATTTTGTAATATTTTGTTATGAAGAAAATCATTATATAGAATGAACCTGTTATACCAACTGTATATAATACTATGAAAAACAATAGCAGAAAATAATTATAAGTAATTGGTATTCTACTTATAAGCATAGTAATAAGACTTACCAAAAAAATATCAATTAGGATTAATATCATATAGATCAATAATTTAATATAATGACTTATTACATATTGCTTTTTTGTAATAGGAAAACTTAAGGTGAAGATACTATAATCATTAGTACTATACTGTTTTGGTGACATAAAGGGATTACTTATAAATATAAAAGTGGATATAAATAAAAATATTATTATAGGAATATTTGGTAAATGAGAATAATCAGTATTGCTATTGTTATATTTAAATATATATATAACAGAAAATACATCAATATATACTAACATCAATACCTGAATTATTAAATATATTTTGTTTTGTAGTGTATATATGAGATTACTTTTTAATAATTTATACATCTATAATTCACCCTTTTTTATATAGTAAACCATGATATCTTCAAGGTTAGCATTTTCAATGCAAATTGAATCTTGGTATTTTTCTATTAATTTAGAAGAATTGGTTGTTAGAGCGTCAAATCCATATCTGTTTTTATTTATTCCAATAATATATTGTTTATCAATTTCGGATAATAGTTCTTTATTACCTTTTATAATTTTGTAATTGTCATTTATGACATCCGTTGATTTAGAAAAAACAATTTGACCTTTATTTATAAAAGTAATATAGTCTGCAATTTTGTCTAAATCAGAAGTTATATGTGTTGAAAAGAATATACTTTTATTTTCATCTTGAATAAGGTCATAAAGGATATCTAATAATTCTCTTCTGAAAATTGGATCAAGACCAGCAGTGGGTTCATCCATTATTAACAAATCCGCATTATGAGATAAAGCAATAGCTATGGCAAATTTTGTTTTCATCCCTTTTGATAGTCTTTTCACTCTTTTATTAGGATTAAGTTCGAATCTTTTTAAATATGAAATAAATTTCTTGTGGTCCCAATCTTTATAAAATGCTGATATCACCTTTTCGTTACTAATTATTTTGAGATTTTCGTAGAAACAGCATTCATCATATACAAAACCGATTCTAGATTTTATTTCTCTGTCATGGTTAGTATTATCAAGACCAAAGATATTAATTAGACCTGAATCTTTTCTTATTAGATTCATGATTAATTTTATAGTTGTACTTTTTCCAGCTCCATTAGGACCGATAAATCCTGTAATAAACCCTTTTTTAATATTAATGTTAATGTTATCTAATTTAAAATCGGAATAATTTTTGGTGACATTTTTAATTTCTATTACATTTTCCATATTAGTTACCTCAGTTCTTTAGAATATTATATAATATATATATTAATCACTTTAACTAAGTTTTTATTCTATTCATATAATAATCGTATAATTTCTATAAACTCATCAATTGTCAATCCAAGTAATTTACTTTCATCAATGATTTTACCAAGCTTACTTTCAATCATTTGCATTTTCTTTTCTCTAATCAGATCTTTATTTTTCAATGCTACATAAAAGCCTTTTCCTCTAACTGATTCAACAAATCCTTCTTTTTCAAGTTCTTCGTAAGCTCGCTTTGTGGTGATAACACTTATTTGAAGTTCTTTGGCTAATTTTCGTATAGATGGGAGAGGCTCTGTCTCTTTTAAATCCCCTGTAATTATATATTTTTTTAGTTGATTAGTAATTTGTAAATAAATTGGATCTGAGCTGGAATTAGATATAATTATATTCAACGTTTAACCTCCTATCCGTTAATACCGTGCATATTACATATATACACAATAAACATATATGCAGTATTTGTCAAGAATAAATTCTATATCTTTTAAGAGCGTATCCTTTTGGTTGATCTGATTATAACTGTAATAAGATATGTTATACTTGATAATATGATAATTGTAGCACCAGAAGGTATATTAAAATAAAATGAGAATACAAGTCCCAAAAAGCACAAAATCATTCCTATTACTGAAGATAGTAGTATTATAGTGTTGAATTTATATGTAATTAATTTGGATATCGCAGGTGGTACTGTAAGTAAAGTTATAACTAATATTATTCCTACAACTTTAATTAAGATTACGATACTTAGTGCAATAAGAATAAATAGAAAGTACTCTAAAAAAGTAGTGTTTACACCTTTACTACTTAGAAAAGTTTCGTCAAATAAATAACTTTTGATATAATTAAATAGGGCAAATGAACTTATTAAAATAAAAAGTGTCAAAATGATCATTAAAAATATATCTTTTGTAGTGACTGTTAATATATCTCCAAAAAGGTAGGTTGTCATGTCTGGAGGATAACCTTCAGTTAGAGAAATGAAAAGTATTCCTAGTGCCATTCCAAGAGACCAGAGCATGGCTATAATAGTATCAGATGAGGTATTGGTTTTTCTTTTGATGCTGACGATAGCAATAGCTGATAATATGGCAAATCCAAGACCCCCTACAATTGGTTCAAATCCTAGTAAAAAACCCAGTCCAATACCCCCAAAAGAGGCATGAGCTATACCGCCACTCATCATTACTAGTTTTTTTTCTACTACAATCGTTCCGATTATACCACATACGATACTTGCCAATATAATACTTATAATGGCATTTTGCATAAATTGATATCTACATATTGCTTCTAACATAATTAATTTCCTTTCTTATAAAATAAATCTTCGAAATGCCAAGGATCTATTGTCTCATCATTTTCATGGACATGCATCGTTTTATTAAGACATGCAAATGTTTTGACCTTGTGTTTTATCATACCTATATCATGACTGACCATAATTATGGTTATTTCTTTATTTAATGAAGAGAGAATATTGTATATTTCTTCTTTTGCATCAGTATCTAGACTTGCGGTTGGTTCATCCAGAAGAAGAATATCTGGATTAGTAACTAAAGCTCTAGCTAGCAGAACTTTTTGTAACTGTCCTCCAGATAACTGATTTATTTGTTTGTCAGCAAGTTTACCGATTTTTAATTTATCAATTACTAAAGTAACTTTGGTTCTATCATTCTCTCTATAATGATGGAATAATTTACAATCAGTCGGTAGAGTACCACTCAAAATAACTTCAAATACGGTTATAGGGAACTCTTTATTGAATGTGGAGAATTGAGGAACATATCCTATAATAGTATTGGGCTCGAGTATTATTTTACCGCTATCAGGAGTTATATCGCCTATGATTGATTTTAGAAGAGTTGTTTTACCACTACCATTAGGACCAATAATCCCGATATAATCGTTTTTATTGACTTCAAGATTAATATTTTGCAATGCTATATAATCATTATAATATACTGATAGGTTGTTGATTTTTAATAATGCCATAAATATCACCTTTTTAATATGAAGATACGAATGTATCAACTAATTTTTTGAAATTATTTATATAGTCTTTTGATAATATATCTAATGAAATGACTTTGCCGTTAATTTCTTCTGCAATAACATTAGCTTGTTTGCTATCGAATTCTTGCTGATAGAATACTACTTTTATATCATGTTCATTAGCAAAATTAATGACTTTGGTTATTGTTTCAATAGTTGCGTTTTTTCCATCTTCTTCAATGACAACCATTTCAAGTCCGTAGTCATTGGCGAAATATCCTAAAGAAGGATGGTATATAATGAAATTTTTGAATTTCGAGTTGTTAATTGTCTCAATTATATATTTATCAAGTTCTTCTAATTCATCTATATATTCATCTGCGTTAGTTGAATAATACTCTTTATTATCTGGATCAATATCACATAATGATTCTTTGATAGCCTTTATCATAGATATTACTCTTTTAGGTGACATCCAAATATGTGGATCTGCATGTTCATCATCTTTCTCATCATCATGTGAATGGTTATCTAAATAGAGTAAAGGGTACTTATCTATGGTGGCATCTTTAAGTGATATTACATTCGTATTATCGTTAACAATCTTAGGTAAAATATTATTTTCAGCTGCTACACCAATAGAGAAATACAAATCAGCATCACTTATTTTCGCTAACTCTTTAGGAGAAGGCTGATAGTTAGCAGGGCTAAAACCAGATGGTATAACTGTAGTAATAGTACCTTTATCTCCAACTACAGAGTTGACAAAAGCTTCTTCTGGACCTATAGAGACAGCTATATTGATTTTTTCTTCTTTTGTATCCTTATTAGAGCATCCTGTCAGTACAATTATTATGGATATCACTAATAATATATATTTTTTCATTTATATGGTTGTATACTTGATATATAACAATTATATATATGTATACTCTCCTTTCTTATAAAAATCTAATTGCAAATCTTTTGCATTTAAATTATACTATTTAATTATATTATTGACAAGTATAAATTAATTACTCAACTTGTCAATTCAGTAATTCTACGTCTGTTAAGTTAATTGACAGGATTTGAAAATAAAAATATAATAATTATATTATTGGTTTAAAATAAATTTTTCTATGTTATAATTAGTACAAAGGGTATTTAAATCTTTTACAGAATAAGGTGTAGATATGGATTTTAATAATGTCATAAATATATTAAAAAACAAAGGTTACAAGTTAACTAATCAAAGAAAAATAATAATAGAAGCATTATACTTTAGTAACAAACCGATATCTATGGAAGAGTGGTTGCAATATACCAAGAATAAGAATCCCAATATAAATCTTTCTACAATCTATAGAAATATAGATGTGCTGGAAGACCTAGGATTACTTAGTAAAATAAGGCCTAAAGATGAAAACGTTAAATATGCACTTAATCTTAGTGAAAAACATTCTCATTTTCTTATTTGTAAAGGATGTGGTAAAGCAGAAGAAATAGAGTGTTGCCTTAGTAAAGAATTCCAGAAAATTATAGATGACAAGGAATTTGATTTAATAGAACACAATCTAGAATTATACGGATACTGTAAAGAATGCCATAATAAATTAAAGAAATCATAAAAAATCTATCTTCATATAATAGTTATTCGCTATAATATAAGGATAGATTTTATTAATTAATCTAAATATAATTTTTTGATGTTATCCATTTTGCTATTCATATTTCGAAATAACATATCAACAAGAGTTATCGCTACCATTGATTCTACTACAATAACAGCTCTAGGAACAATAATTGGGTCATGTCTACCTTTTATATTGATATCTATGTTATTCTTATCTTTATTGACTGTGCGCTGAGTAGATTTTATCGATGGAGTAGGTTTAACAGCTGCTCTTAATATTACTTGTGAGCCATCACTGATACCTCCTAATATGCCACCCGCATTATTAGTTTCTTTTATTAACCTATCATCACTATAATTGTAGAAATCATTATTTTCTAATCCTGTCAAAGATGCAGCAGTGAAACCATTTCCAATTTCAACACCTTTAATGCTTCCTATAGACATAACGGATTTTGCTAATTCAGCATCTAGTCTATCAAAAACAGGTTCACCAAGACCGGATGGGATATTATTTATTTTACATTCTATGATTCCACCACAAGAGTTACCATTTTTAATTAAATCTAGTAAGTGCTTTTCAACTTTTTCTACCCTGTTTTTATCTGGCAAGCATAAATCATTATTCCATATTTCATTTTCATTAAAATTATTGTCGTCTATAGATATATTACCAATTGTTCTAGCATAAGTAGTTAATTTTATATTTATCTCTGATAAAATTTTCTTGGCAATCGCACCACCTGCTACACGTCCAATGGTTTCTCTACCTGAAGAACGTCCTCCACCTCGATAATCTCTAAAACCATATTTCATATCATAAGTCAAATCAGCGTGTCCTGGACGATAATAAGTTGCTATTTCTGAATAGTCTTTCGATTTTTGATTGTTATTATATACAATTATTGATATAGGAGTACCTGTAGTCTTTCCTTCAAAAACACCAGAAATTATATGTGCTTTATCATCTTCTTTTCTAGGTGTTGAGAAAATGGATTTACCAGGTTTTCTTTTATTAAGTTCTATTTGAACATCTTCGCTAGATAAATCAAGACCAGCTGGACATCCATCTATTACTACTCCAACTGCTTCTCCATGGGATTCTCCCCAAGTTGATATTGTAAATGATTTTCCGTAGTTTGAACCTGTTGACATGTAATCACCTTCTATTCTTTTAGCTTGTGATATATTATATACAATTTACAAGTAATAAACAAGAAAATAATGAATTTTAATTTAATAATTCAATTCTATAAGATAATTGTTGAGTAAAATTGTGAATTTATATATAATAAAGTAAAGGTTGAATTTCACAATAAAATATAAAACAGTAGCAATGTTTGGTGCTTTATGAAACTTTCAATTAGTTTATACAATAAGGAAATGAAGTATTAGGGCTTATAATCCTTTTAATGAAAAAAATTACATTTTTTGACACGAATATAAAAAAATACATAAAAATGTGATATAATAAATGAGAATGATTACAATTCATAAGTAGACTAGATGGATGAGCAAATAAATGTATCAAATAATTAATAAGTTATGTTCAATATTGAATCATATTACAAACAATAATTTTACTAAAGATGGGGTGTTTAAATGGAGATATCGGATAATTTTTATTACGCCTTAATTAACAATATGTTTAGTGGATATGCATATCATAAGATAATAACTGATTCAAATGGGAATCCTATTGATTATGAATTCATTGATATTAATGATGCTTATTGTAAATTATTGGGTTATAAAAGAGAGGATATTATTGGAAAAAGAATAACAGAAATTATTCCTGATATTACACAAGAATCATTTGATTGGATATATTTTTTTAGTAATATAGCTCTAGGTGGTAGTAATAATTCTACTATACAATATTTCAAAAAATATAATAAATGGTTTCAAGTTAATGCTTTCAGCAACAAGTATGGATATTTTGTTGAAATTTTTACTGATATAACTGAAACAAAAGAAAAGGAATTGCTTCTAAAGCAAAAAAACGAAGAGCTAATGGAATTGTATGAAGAGATTGCATCTTCTGAAGAAGAATTGAGACAACACAATGAAGAGCTGACAAAGGTTTATGAAGAAATTGCTGCCTCAGAAGAAGAACTTAAACAACAAAATGAACATATAAGTGGGTTATATGAAGAAATAGTTGCATCAGAAGAAAATTTAAATGAACAAAATCTTTTATTGCAAAAAAGCAATAACATCATAAAAGAAAAGGAACAGATATATCGATTGATTTCTGAAGCATCCAATGATGGAATATGGTATTGGAATATGAAAGATGGAAAACGGAATATAGCGTATGATTGGTATAGTGATTTGGGTATTCCGTTAGATCTGTTTTGTGATATCAATAGCTGGTATAGCATTATACACCCTGATGATGTAAATATTGCTAAAAAAAGTTTTGACAACTGTATTAAAGGCTTAACGAAAAATTATGAGTGTACTTATAGGATACGTACAATTAACGGTAATTATAAGTGGTTCATTTCTAGAGGGAAAACGTTAACTGACGTTAATGGAAAGCCTTATTTGATGGCTGGTGCTCATATTGATATAACTAATAGGAAAATTAGGGAAGATAAAATTAAGTATCTGGCATATTATGATACACTTACAGGATTACCTAATAGAGCTTACTTAATGGAGAAAGTTAGTGAATATATTGATTGCAGTAACAATAATATTGCGTTAATAGTGATGGATATAGATGATTTTAAAAGTGTTAATGACAGTGTAGGATTTTCCGTTGGAGACATGATTCTTAAACAAGTAGGGCATAGATTAAAAAAAGCTATTGTTGACCAGGATTTCATAGCTAGACTAAGTGGTGATGAATTCGCTATAATTTTAAATGGGTTCGATAATAATGAAGAAATTATCAAAAGAGCTAATTTAGTGAAAAATTGTTTTGATGAGCCTTTTATAGTTGATAAGATTATTCATCAATTAAGTATTAGTTTAGGAATTGCGGTTTCACCTTACGATGGAATTGATTCAAAAGAATTAATAAAAAATGCTGATACAGCAATGTATAAAGTTAAAAATATGAGTAAGAATAGTATATCGTTTTTTACCCAAGAAATGAAAGAAGAATTTTTAACACGAATCAATGTAGAGAAACAATTAAAAACGGCTTTACTAAATAAAGAATTCAAATTATATTATCAACCTCAATTTGATATGAAAACAGGTAAGATTAGAGGTTTTGAAGCCTTGTTAAGATGGATTAATAAAGATCTTGGTTTAGTAAGTCCTATGATATTTATTCCTATAGCTGAAGAGATTGGAATAATTAATGATATAGGTGAATGGGTATTGAAAGAAGCATGTAGACAATATAAAGAATGGAATATCAATAATTCATTTAGAGGTATCATATCTGTTAACATCTCACCTATTCAATTGAAGACTAATAATTTCTATAATACTGTTTCAGATGTTTTAGAAGAAACAGGTATAGAATCAGGTTGTTTAGAATTAGAAATTACTGAAAATTTGTTTATTGATGCTTTAGAGCCAGCAAAAATATTATTAAATAAATTAATAGAACTAGGGGTTAGAATATCTCTAGACGATTTTGGAACAGGCTATTCGTCATTAAGTTATTTGAAATCATTACCTATCGATACATTAAAGATTGATAAGTCTTTTATCAAGAATACTACATATACGGGAGTGGAAAGAGAAATAACCAGGTCTGTAATTGAATTAGTCAGAAAAATAGGTCTGGAAACTATTGCAGAAGGTGTGGAGAATGACAAACAACTTAATTTCTTATATAAATCTTTTTGTGACAATATCCAAGGATTTTTAACTGGAAAACCTATGCCTCCTGAACAAGTAGTAAAAATAATTGAACAAGGGAAAGTGGATTTGTCAAAATACATAGATGATTAAATTTTCAATAAATATAAACTATCCTTGAAATGTCAATAGATTAGTTGTATACTTGTATGACACTAAATAAACTCAACTATCGTATTTATAGTTCAATATGAAAAAGTATATTATGTATTGATTGCATGGATTTTGAAGCTAATAGGTTGAGTAATAAACTAAAAATTTAACGAATGGTGATTAAATGTATAAATTATTAAATGTAGATGGAAGAGCAAAAAGAGCTCAAGTACACACAGTACACGGTATTGTCGAGACACCAGTATTTATGAATGTAGGTACAGCAGGAGCTATTAAAGGTGCTGTTTCAAGTATGGATCTAAAGGAAATCAAGTGTCAGGTTGAATTATCTAATACTTATCATCTCCATGTTAGACCTGGAGACGAAGTAATAAAGCAATTGGGTGGACTACACAAATTTATGGTTTGGGATAGACCTATTCTTACTGATTCAGGAGGATTTCAGGTATTTTCCTTATCTGGACTTAGGAAAATTAAAGAAGAGGGTGTATATTTTTCTTCTCATGTGGATGGACGTAAAATTTTTATGGGACCTGAGGAAAGTATGCAGATTCAATCGAATATAGCTTCCACTATAGCAATGGCATTTGATGAATGCGCACCTTATCCTGCAACTAGGGAGTATATGCAAAATTCAGTTGATAGAACGACTAGGTGGTTAAAAAGATGTAAGTCTGAAATGAAAAGACTGAATTCGTTAGAAGATACTATCAATAAAAAGCAAATGCTCTTTGGAATCAATCAAGGAGGAACTTATGCAGATATCCGAATAGAACATGCTAAGGTTATATCTGAGTTAGACCTTGATGGTTATGCAGTAGGTGGACTAGCAGTAGGAGAGTCTCATGATGAGATGTATAGGATATTAGATGAAGCTGTACCATATCTTCCACAAGATAAGCCGACTTATTTGATGGGAGTTGGGACACCTATTAATATATTGGAATCAGTTGAGCGTGGGGTTGACTTTTTTGATTGCGTATATCCTGCCAGAAATGGAAGACATGGGCATGTATATACTAATTTCGGTAAACATAATCTTTGGAATGCAAAATTTAAATTAGATGATAGACCTATAGAAGAAGGGTGTCAATGCCCTACATGTAAGCACTACAGTAGGGCTTATATAAGGCATTTGTTAAAAGCTAAAGAAATGTTGGGTATGCGTTTATGTGTTCTTCATAATTTGTATTTCTATAATACACTTATGGAAGAAATAAGAGATGCAATAGACAAAAATCAATATAAAGAATATAAAAATAGTAAAATAGAAAATATGTTACAATGATATTTGGGGATTTTCAGTTAGAATCACATATATGACAATGATATAAAAATATGCAAATACTAGATAAAATAGTTGACAGGAAGATACTAACAGTGTATCTTATTATATAAGAATAATGATTCTTACTAGCATTCCATAGATAAAGTCTGTGTATAAAAATCAAGGAGGATAATTTATGTCTAATTTATTAGTTTTAGCAGCTACAACTGGTGGAGAAGCATCAGCTACAGGTAGTTTAGCGGCTATGTTAATACCAATGGTAATTCTATTTGGATTTATGTATCTAATGCTTATAAGACCACAAAAGAAGAGACAGCGAGAAGTTGATCAGATGCAATCAAGTATTAGCATTGGGGATTTCGTTATGACTAATGGTGGTTTTTATGGTAAAGTTGTAGACTCTGTTAATAATGTTCTTATTGTTGAACTTGGTACTAACAAAAGTGTTAGAGTTCCTATTGAAAGAAATGCAGTTGCTGCAATCAAAGAACCAGATTTAACAATTAATAGAGATGACTTAATTGAAACTAAATCAGAAGATAAGAAAGAAGATAAAAAAGAAGATTAATTATGAAATCAAAAGGTTGTTTCAATCATATTTAAATGATTATGAAACAGCCTTTTTATATTTGGTACATATTTTATTTTTTTTATAGGAATTTGACCTATTGAAATAATTAACTCAACTTTCCCACCTTTAATTTAATGCAAGTAAATAAAAGGTTATAGGTTTGGTTTGCAGAATAAAAAGATAGAAGAAACACCTATATTTTTATTCTGCAAAGCCTTTTAATTAGATTACCTGCATAGAATATTGAAGTGGGAAAGTTGAGTAATTAATATTTATTGATGCTTATAGAAATATAAAATCCTAATATTTATTTTTCCTTGATTTAATTATTTCAAGTATTTCATATGGAATTTTTAAATTCCCTCTTCCAACACCTAAATCGATATCAGGTTTATTACTTCCATGGAAATCAGAACCTCCAGTAATAATAAGATTATATTTATTGGCAAAATCTTTTAAGTATTTTTCTTCAGATTTAGTATATAGGGAATATAGACCTTCAATTCCCATAAGACCTATCTGTGATAATTCGTTTATTAGGACATCCAGTTGTCTTAAATCCATATTATATAATGTAGGATGAGCTAGTACCGGTATCCCTCCACATTCAAGAATTAATTTAATGGCTAATTGCGGTGTGACTTTTTCTCTAGGTACATAGCAGGAACAATCGTTTCCAATATATTTAGTGAAGGCTTCTCTCATAGATGAAACATAACCTTTTTGAAATAGTGCTTTTGCAATATGAGCTCTTGTGTATATACAGGAATCAGCTGTATTAATAACATCATCCATTGAAATATCCAATCCGTGTTTGTTTAATTTTTTTATTATTTCATAATTTCGTTCGTCTCTAGTATTAACAATATCATCTAATCCATTTAAAAATATATCGCTATTTTCATCTATATACAGACCCAATATATGAATTTCAGTATTTTTATACCGTGTAGAGAATTCTATTCCACTGATAACTTCTACATCATAGATTTGTCCGTATTTTTTAGCTTCCTTTATACCTGTAATACAATCATGATCTGTTATAGCAACTGCCGATAGATGTTTTTCAGAGGCATACTCAATTAATTCTTTTGATGAGTAAGTACCATCAGAAGCAGTGGTGTGAACATGTAAATCTATATATTTAATCAAGTTTTTCTCAGTCCTTTCATATGTGGTGCTTAGTATTCGAAGTTTTGTTGGGGTATTAATAAATATTGTAAAATATTGAATAATTACTTACCGTAAAGTATAAATTAAAATAAAAGCATGGCATATTTTAAATTATAGCACAGTATAATATTATATGGAACGATAAGGGGGAGGATTATGGGAAGAACATCTAGAATATCTAAAAAACCAGACATGAACACACAAAAAATAATAGTAAATATGCTTAAAGCTATTTTGATCGGGTACATATTAACTATTTTATGTGTATTGCTTCTTTCATTCATCGTATATAAGTTTGACCTAAGTAATAGTCAGATCAATATCGCAAGAATATTGATTATAATATTAGCAACTATAGTAATGGGATTATTAATAGGTAAAAGTATACGTAAAACAAAATGGATGTATGGTGCTGTGGCTGGAGTAATATATTTTATAATATTTGTTGTTGCATCTATTATAATTAATAAAAATAGTGGGATTTCAAGTGATATAGTAAGTTTATTCTTCATGTGTGTCGGAGGTAGTACCCTTGGAGGAATGTTGGGATAGTATCTAAGTTACTAAAAACTACGCAAAGTTGTATAATGAAATGTCCGAATAAACAAAATAAAAAAGAAATGATTCATTTGAAGATTTCTGTTATAGTGTAATCACCACAAAAACAACTATAGGAGAAAATCATTCAAATGAATCAAA